>USEW01000080.1 GCA_900553845.1 uncultured bacterium | reverse complement strand
AAAATATGATTGATCTTGGTTTAACCAGAGAACAGATTTTAAGAAAATATTCTCCTGAGGAATATGAGGAAGCATTAAATTCTATGCCTGAAAAAGTATAGAACGATCCTAATGTTATTTAAATCTCCAAACTGATGAAGATAAAACTACTCAGTTTGGAGATTATTTGCCAAATTGAATTGCTTTTTTTTACCAACGGGCAGAATCAAAAACAGGCGCATACAAAGTCTTATCAGCTTTGTATGTGCCTGAATCCATTCTTTGTTATCAGATCTGATATTTTCTTTAATCTTATGGAAAATAATCAAGGTAAACATTTCCACCTCAACTGACATTTTTTACCTTTTCAAATAACATAACCAATGAAATATATTTACATGTTATAAAATTTTCCATGGCTCTAAAAACACATGTTTAAATACATCCATATTAATATTTTTTTTATTTAAAACAGCTATAAATACATATTTTTTCAACCAACTATCGGATATGAAAAAATTTTCATTATGTGTTTCATAATTTTCAATATTATTTTGTGCTCTCCACCATTTTCCACATTCTCCAGAAGCCATATCGAATAGTAACATAGAATGTGTCGTTTTCGCCATTCTATACAAGGAAATCATTTCAGAATTCAATTGTACATCATATCCTAATATTTCTTTTATATTAAAAACACTATCATCATAAATTCCACTATCTCTAAATAAAAATTTACCTCCATCCAATCCTATCCAACAAGTATCTCCTTGTTGTAGCTGTTTATATATTCCATTATACATTACATCGGAGGATATTTTCCAAAAAGTTAATGAACCATTTTCGTATATATTTCCCAACGATTTCAAAGAAACTTTAATAACGCTATCTTGTTCATTTGCTCCCACAAAAAAACATGCATAATCATCAAATGGAAAACAAACATATCGATCATAAAATTCTTTCGGCGATATCCAACTTTTTTCTTTCTTTTTTATATAATCCGGAATTTGAATTTTTTCCTTTGGTTTTTTAATATATGTATAAAGAATCTCTTTTATTTTTTTCATTGCAATTTCTTTTATTTGTAAAAAATCATTTATTTTTTTTACCTTTTCCCTATCTCGAATAATGGAAGCATAATATCTCATTAAGAAGGCTAAAACAGCATTAATTTCACCTGTACGCAAATTATTTTTTTCACACTCTTTTTTTTCTATCGGAACAAGTCCATATTTTTTTATTAAGTTTACGGACATTTCCCAATGTCCTCTATCGGACATAGCATTTGTCAAAATATATGTTACTTCCTCATTTGTTGTAGGCAATCTTCTTGTCTTATATACTTTTTCAAAAAAACAATTTGCTTTTTCCACTTTATCAAAAACTATCAAATCTGTTAATGAAAAATATATATCTTTCGTCCCATACTTTTTACTCATAAAATACATTAATGCATGTAATTCAGTAATAAGCCAACAGTATCCTGTTTTTTCCTGCTCTATTTCATTTTTCCAAGGAGAAGGGTTGGGAAACATATTATATATCTGTTCTGGTTCCCAGTTCTTTTCTAAAATATCCAGCAAAATGTCCTTATTCTTATTCATCTACTAACAAATCCTCTCCCAGCATTTGATTAACAATATGTGGTTTTCTTAAAACTAATTCCATAAGTGCTGGATATAACACCTGATTAATAGCACATTCAATATGATCAATATCTATAACTTCCATTTGTCTTTTTTCACTCAATGCCCGAACTGTACATCCACCTCTGCAAAAAAATTTCCAGTAACACTTTTCACACTCGACTGCTTTTTTCATCTTAAAAAAAGCCTTATCTTTATCAATTGTCATTTTAATTTGTTCTATTAATGACTCTTTCTTATATATGCTTCCAATCACAAAACTTGCATCATCCGTTAATTCACATGGATAAATATTTCCATCCATATCAAATACAATCATTTTTTCCCCACCACAACAACCACAAGAAAGACATATATCCGCATATTCGCGAAACAACAGGTTTTTCAACTTAATAAATATATTGTGTTCCATTACATCATAACCACGCTCCTGCAATTCAATAATTTTATATAAAATACGAAGTTCTGTATCCGCAATTTCCTGCGTATTCAAACATTGATTTTGTCCATGTGTGTATGTACTTGCATGCACAAAATTTAATTTTATATTACTTATGTGTAAGTCCAAAACCAAATGTTCAATTATTTTTTCGATATGTACAGCAGTTTGTTTTGTTATAGTAGTAATTGTACCTATTTTATTTTTATAGTACCTTTGTGCTTGCAAAAGATTTTTTTTTACAGTATCATAGCTGCCTTTACCTGAGACAAATGTTCTCTGTAAATCATGACATTTTCTATCCCCATCAATACTAATTCCAATACCTATATGATTTTTATAAAGTTCCTCTATAACATCATTAGTTAATAATGTTGCATTTGTTTCAATTGAATAATGTACTTTGGTTTTTTGGGGAGTTATAAACTTTGTTAGTGCAATTATTTTATTCTTTTCTAACAAAGGTTCTCCTCCCCATGCCTGTACGCTGATATTTGCAATTTTATATTCGTCACAATACGTTGTAATAAATTTTCCAATATCCCGTAATTTTTCTGTTGAAATACAATTTTCTTCTTGTTCCAAATTTCTCAAGCAATAATTACATCTTAAATTACATTTATTTGTCATATCAATCATAAAAAACTCTGGTCGAACTTCTATCTCTTTTTCTTTACTTTCTTTAATATTTGAACTTATAAGAAATTTTCGACTTTTTAATATTCTGTATAAATATTCCGGAACAGTTTTACATTGTAAAACATTTATGACAGTGATATCTGTTAAAAGAATATATCCACACTTTTGAATCATAAATGCTTTCGTACCTTCAATGGCAACCATAGCTCCTGTAAATGTAACATTTTTATCTATTTGAAATGATTGTATATACTCTATCCGCATTTTTCAATTAACTCCTGTGATATCATTAATTCAAGTATTTCATCTGCATCCTTACCCAGTAATTTTATTATTTTTATTCTCAATTCATCTTCTGTGATTGGAACTGATAAATATTCTACCAGTTCATTTGCACACTTATAATCCATACCTGATATCATAATATTTTTTTCCAAAGTCTCACGATAACAAAAAATTCTTCCTTGACGATCAACAAATATATTCGCGTAAGGAGATATACTCAACATATTTTTTTTACTTTCATTCCATAAAATTTGTGTTTTTTTCATCTTATAAATATGGCTTCACAAGCCGTTCTCCAAAATAATCAAATGCTGTCTTGTAGGTTCCATTACAGATTTCATATGCTTTGCATTCCCGACAATATTTTTCACTGACAGCAACATTTCTTTCTGCCTCCATCAGGTTATTACTATATGGATCTGCATATCCCTCATACACTATATCTTTTTTTAAAGACATTAATTTCCAATAATACACATCACAGGCACACAAAGGAATATTAATTGCATACAGATGCCTTTTACTTCCATGTTTCCTTTTATTTAAATATAGATCAAATGTATTTTCCAATTGTTCTTTTATATCTTCGGATGATAAAAAAGCTTTTTCCAATTGTTTTTTCTCTATACCAACATAATCAATTCCACAAAATTGTATATTTACATTTTCAGGAAATTCATTGTCACAATACAAATAAAATTGTTCCAGTTGTCTTATATTTTCTTTTGTAATACAATGCTTAATTTCAATCTTTGCCCCCAGTTCATACATATTTTTCAGACCAGCAACACTTTTATGAAAACTTCCTTTGCTTTTATTTACCAATTCATGTTTCTCTGGAATCGAACTATGTAAAGTTGTAATTATACGTAATTTTGTTATATCTATACATTTTTTTATTTCATTTACAAAAGCATTATTTGCAAAATTTTCTCCATTACTTAAAACCGTAACATACATTCCGCATTTTTGTGCAAAAGATATAATTTCAATAAAATTTGGATGAAGTGTTGGTTCCCCACCTGAAATTGTTATCTGCATACAATGTTGTTCCTGTAATTGTTTAAATAAAAAAAACAGAGAATTGACATTTACAATTTTCTGTTCTAATTTTTCCCTTTTTGTACAAGGACAAAAACTACATTTTTCATTGCATATATAACAAATTGCAACATATACACCGTTTTTCATCTTTCCTCCATAAAGCCATAACGGTCAGAAATTTATTTCTGACCGTCGACTCATATTTTTACCAACTACTTGCCCCACCATTATCATTGTTCCAACCATTATGTGTCCACCCTACCATGGAACAGTCCACATCTTCCATGATAATACGACTCTCATTTTCATTTACACACTGTGAAATTGATATATCTTTTCCCAACTTTTCTGAATAAATCTTTTTTTCCTGCATAGCACTTTCCTCCTTTGCTTCAGATCTTTACAAATAAATCATATAATAATCCTCCCTATCTTCCTACCAGTAAAAAATCTGTTTGCTCATGAATTTTACTTGAAAAATCTATTTATTTTCTTTTTCATAATCCTCAATGTCCGCAAACCACCTTTTTACCATATTTATAATATAAAAATACAAATCACCCGGTGCTATTATTTCTAATTTTTTTAAATAATCTTCAAGTCTTCTTATATGATTACTCATATGTTCCAATGCCATTTCCGCTCTATATTCAAGATCCATCTCTTCATCCGGCATTTCAAAATATAAGAGTGAATTTTTTCGTTGTTCCCGAATGTCTGATATAAAGTCACACAAATCATCTGTAAGCCAGCTAATTTTTCCGATAAGATCTGCTGCCTCAATCGCTGCTTTCGACATTTCTTCTTTTAACGAAAGTAGTAAAACAGCCTTTTCAAATTTAACAGATTTATCTGTCAATAGCCCTATCACTTTTTGATTAAAAGCTTCCTTTTCCAGTAACAAATGTCTCCACATATATTGTTCGGATGTAAAAGCATCTGATATTAATTTTAAAATTTTTTCCTTTAATTCTGTATTTTCATATTCCTCTATATAATGATCAATCTCCTCTAATAATTCACCCAATTCAAAAAAAGAAGCTTCCTGCCTCCTTCTTTCCATTGTTAACAAATTTATAATTTTTTGCTGCTCCTCTGTGCAAAAACGCTTAGAATCCAATATTTTATCCGCTAAACAACAAACTATCAAAAATTTCAATCCGATACTTCTTTGCCTCTTTTTTATTTGGCCAAGAAACTCTATTTGATACAATGATAAAAGTTCAAAATTATTTCTGCACATTCTTTGCAAATTAAACTCATATTTTTTTTCTATTCCGTTCAATAACTCAAGAAGCTTTTCTGTCTCTTCATCCATTTTACAAAAAGTATGATTCTCACACCATAAATTAGCTTTTTCCCATTGCTCCTTATTTTTTACTAAAAAATTTTCATACAAAAAGTCATAATATTTTTTTTCACTAATCATTTTCTTCTCCAATTAAAAATACAGAATTAACATCATCATTCCATATATTATAAAAAACATTTTGGAAATGCTGATACAAATTCTCTTGCATATTGCGAAATATATAAAAACTTGGTCTTTCTTTTTTTTCTATTATATAAGGAGAATATAAGTCAATTTTCATATAGTCCATTTCTTTTTCTTCAAATTTTACAATCATAATTGCATATGGTAATACAACTTCTGTCATTTTTACATGTATATGTCTTTTTGCAACTTTCTTTGATATTTGCTCAAGAAACGTAATTGTACGCTGAATCAACTGTTTTTTTACTATATATCTATGCTCAAAATTTTCCTTAAATTTACATGCATCCAATTCTGCTTTGCTCTCTGGTTTTTCAATAATAATTTCTAAATTTAAATTCTTTTCGTTATTCTTTTTCTTTTGTTCAATAATCTCCTCCAATAGTGTTATATTTTGTTCGTTTTTTTTCAATAAACTGTTTCCATTTATGCAAACCATTTGAATTGCCTTCGCATGTACCAGTTTTTCCACAAGATTTTTTCTGTCTTCATCCATCTTTTCCCGTAAATTCATGCAAATATTAAGCCTAAATTCATCTTTTTTATCTGAAAATTGTTTCTGATGCTGCTTTAATCGTTCTGCATCAATATCTGGAAGCATATGATTTTCCGATACAATATAATACAATAATTCTGACAATACATATTTATTCTCATATTTTTCTAATTGCAACAATAATATTTCTTTAACTCCATTCGGAATAAACATGTTCTTTTTCAGCAAAAGTTTTTTATCTTTAAGAATATATTTCAAATCTTCCTTCATAATATTATCTTCTATATCCTGAATTCCATCTTCCCGAATACAAAAAAATTTATTTTTTTCTTTTTGATACAAACACAATTTATTATAAAAATATTGAAATGTAACACATGGTTTATAAAAAGCTATATTTCCAAACCCCTGTGATGCATAGTTTCCGTACTTTCCAAATTTTTCTTCCCGAATATCATTCATTTTCTTTTCATATTCAAACTCTTCATAAGTAGAAAATTGTCCATTCTTTGAAATTTGATATGGGAAAAAATATGTAAAAAAAAGCAATGGCTTACAATAAAAATAAAAGTAATCCGTTGCAAATAATTTTGTAATAAGATAATGGCTTTCCTTAGTTTTTCCTCTCATATGTATTACATTCCTCTATTATTTTTCATCTCATTAAGTACTTCATTAATTTTTAACTCCCGGGGTAATTTTTTTGTTATTTTCAACATATTACCAATCAATGTACCACCAGTATTTTTTATATCATCCTCATCAAATTTATGTCCTTTTGGTGTCTCGTCACCTTCAAGAAAATGACTCATTTCTTTTTGCATATTATTAATATCCGATTTAAACTTTCTTGCAGCTTTTACAAACTCATAAATATTTGAGAATTCCTCTCCAACATTTTTATCATTTTCTTTTTTCTTCAATGCATTTTCAATATCTCCTTTATGCTGTTCCCAATAGAGAAACTCCGTATGAACATTGATATTTCCTAATGCACCTATCATAACTTTTACTCTTTCTTTATCCGTGTCCAGATCATGTAATACTTCAAATTTATTTTTTATAGATACCTCATACTCTTCCAAAGGTTGGATAAAATCCGTAACAAATTCTACAGATAAATTATTTAAATGATTTCTTTTTCCATTTTTTCTTTGCGTCCAGGCAATACAAATTGCACTTCCTGCGGTAAATATGCTAACAAACACCATTACTACCGTAGTAATAATAGAAAAAATACTATCTGCACCAAAAAACTTTTGATTTATAACCATCACCCTTCATACTCCCTTTTTTCCTTAAAAGAATAGGGAACCCAAAAAGAGTTCCCTATTAGTCAATGGTTCATTATGAAATTACTGTAACAGAGAAAGTACACCCTGGTTAGACTGATTAGCCTGTGCAAGCATAGACTGTCCAGCCTGTGCAAGAATGTTGTTCTTGCTGTAGTTTACCATCTCTTTTGCCATATCTGTATCACGGATACGAGACTCAGCAGAAGATGTATTCTCGGAAATGTTATCCAGGTTGTCGATGGTGTGCTCTAATCTGTTCTGTACAGCACCGAGTGCGGATCTCTGGGAAGAAACCTTAGAGATTGCATCGGAAATAGCATCGATTGCGTAGGTTGCTGCTGTACCGTTCTTGTCAGTTACGTTTAAGCCCTTGATTCCAAGGTTTGCAGAATTCATGGTGTCGATGTCGACAGTGATCTTGTTAGTCATGTCAGCATCTGCACCTACATGAAGGCTGAAACTTAATGTATTGGCAACTTTTGCCTGACCAACTTTGATGTTGAATGTTCCGTCACCAGCATTGTATGCCAAATCACTCTTATCACCATTCTTTACCTCTGCATTTCCTACAGTATCGCCGATCTGGTTTGCAGCCAGTAACTCTTTTCCTGCAAGCTCATATGCTTTCTGCTTTGTGATAACAGAAGTATTATTATCATCAATACCATCTGCCTTAGTATCATCAATTGTTGTAATGGACTTTGTTCCCACTGAAATTGTTGCACTCTTAAGAGCAGCAATAGCATCTGTACTTGCGTATGCAGGAGTTGCACTATCCTTATCAGCTACCGATGGCTGCTCTGCATAAAAACCAGCTGTTTTCAGAGCTGTTTGTCCATCTGCCGCCTTATCATAATATGTAAACTCTTTACCATTAATAGTGACTTTATCACCTGCTTTTCCTGTGATTTTTGCATCTGTAAACATCTGCTTTACATCTGCTTCTTCTCCGCCAATGGTATAATTCTTTCCGCCGATACTTACGGTATCACCAGCATTCAAAGTTTTCATAGTAAATGTAGCAGTTCCATCGCCATTATCAGTAAGAGTTCCCTTTAATCCAGCATCATGAGCCTTAAGATTAATTGTCTTCTCACCGTCATCACCCTTTAACAGGTAAATCTCATTGAATTTGGTTGTCTCAGCAACA
>USEW01000079.1 GCA_900553845.1 uncultured bacterium | reverse complement strand
TAATATAATAGAATATTATAAAAAGGTTATAACTCAGGTCCAAATCCTGTTGTTTAGCCCACTTAAATAATTTGAGGAGCCTTTAATGAAATTTTTACATGTAATGATACGGGTAAAAGATATTAATAAATCTTTAAAATTTTATCAAGAGTTATTTGATATGAATTTAGTTAATGAAATGGAGCTTGAAGATTCAAAGTTATATTTTTTATCCGATGAAGATGGACAAACCCAAATTGAACTTACATATAATTTTGATACTCCCGAAAATGGTTATAATAATGGAAATGCATTTGGACATTTTGCATTTTCAACAAAAAATATGGATGAGTTTGGAAAAAAGATGAAAGAATCAGGTATAAACTATACGATTGAGCCATTTGTTCTTAAAGATTATGATATGAAAATTGCATTTTTAAAAGACCCGGACGGCAATGAAATTGAACTTATTGAAGAGTAAAATAAAAAAGGCTGTTTTAAACAGCCATTAATTATAAAAACGGGAATGGGAACTTTTTTAATAATAAATTTATTATAGTGATCAAAATACGGGTGTTGGGTTGTAACAACCCAAATTGAGGGGTAAATCCTCTTTTGAGGATTTGACCCAATGGGCACTGGGAAAAAAACCCAGTTGTTTTTAATATTAACCGAAAGTTTTGAAAGAGCCTTCAATTGATTTATCACGAACTGATTTAACTGCATCAATTTCAGTTGACAAAGCTTTTTGCTCTGTATCTAATTGTTTTAATCTGACTTCTAATTTTTGATCCTGTGCTTGAATAATCTTAACCCTAGCATTGGCATCGTTCATTTCTTTGTCGTATACATCTTTTTTGTATTCATATTCTACCATTGCCTGGTCGTATGCATCTTGGTCCATTTCAGTAACAACTTCAGGTGTTACGACTGTGCCATCAGCAAACGTTATTTTTGAAATTTGACCATCATCGCTCAAAATAACATTTGCGTCCATCTGATCTGTTTCTGTTTGATCCTCTAAATAAGATTCTAGCTGTTCATAAACTGTAACTTGTTCAGCGTATGAGCTATTTATATCATTCATAACATTTTCAATTGGAACGTACATATAACACGTATCGCCATTGTCATCTTTATATGAATATAATGCTTGTCCTTCACCTATGTTTACAATACCAGCTGTTGCACAATTTGCCTGATATGCTATAAAAGCCGAGTCAAGAACTTCATCTTTATACTCTGCAGATGTATAATTTGTCATAGTAGGAGAATCAGCATCATCAAGCTTAATATTACAAAGTTCTTCAGCAATTGATTGAAAAATAGTATCTGCTTCATCATTAGATAAATCTTTATTAAGTGCATTACCAGTTAAAACAGATATTAAAGTTGCTACATCCCCTGTTAAATCCTCTGGGTCAATTGGAGCATTTGCCCAATCATCCTCACCAGCACTATCTAATCCTGCCGCTTTGAATAAAGCGATAGTAAGTGGATCTTTTCCATTTTTAACTTCATATCCATCATTAGTTTTTACAAATAAATTACTTAATCCTGCACTTTGACCATATTCTTGAAGTGATTTTGTATTAATAGAACTATTATTTGCATTTATCGCTGCACGTGTTTCATCAATTGCCTTTAATTGATTATATATAGTAAGTGCTTTTTCATATTTTTCTTTTTTGTCATCATCCCCAACCAATTTCAATTCTCTTGAAACACCATTGATATTTGCTGTATAAGCACCACTAGTTCCACCTATAGTTTTTGCAAAATTGACATTGCTATAACTTGATCTGCTTAAGACTTTTGATGTAGCAGGTTTTTTATAAGTGATGTTATAATTATATGCACCCGAGGCTTTTCTTGCCAAATTTAAAATCTCTTCAGTGCCTTTTCCTCTATTGAATTTGTATACAATTTTTGTAAACTGACTTGGATCAGGTGCTGTTGGTACCTGTTTTGTCAACATATCATTATATATTGCTGACGATTTTTGTGATAATGTTAACCGCTGTTGGTTAATCTGTTGACCTTCAAATTCAACTTGGTTCTTTCTTGCTGTGAGTTGCGCAAACCGCAAACTCGATGCTGCCATACCCATTTTAATTTCCCCTTTACTGTTCCCTAACCGTTATTTATAATTTAATTATTTTTTTCATATTGTCATTCTTATGTGTGTATGTGTTATGGAATGGGGGGAGGTGGTAAAAGTTTATTAATTATAGCCCTTAATTCTTTTCGTTTTAAAATGTTTTCTGTTAATTTTAATTTACTCATTTCCTATATCCTTTAATTATTACTTCCTTAATTTTGTTATCGGCAGGATTGTACGATTACTTTAATAATAAAGTCAGAATGTTATATATGATCAATATAATATCCGTCAATAAAGAATTATCAGGTTAATATTTCTTAACAAATAAAAGATTGTGATATTAATAAATCTTAATAATTAAATCTTATTAACTAAAAAAGTTGTAACAAGTGTAAAATAAATAAATAATCCTACAACGTCGATTGTTGTCGCAATAACAGGGCCTGATGCTATAGCCGGGTCAATTTTTAATAATTTTAATAAAAAAGGCGTTATTGTTCCGATTAATGTTGCAAGAGTCATGTTTATAACCATTGCTAGTCCGACTATAAGACCAAGTTCTATGTTGTGTTGCCATTTCATGGTCGTAAGCATGACAAGCAAACCAAAAAGCATACCAATAGCAAGCCCTACACCAAACTCACGAAATATATATTTAAATGCTTTTTTTAAATTAACCTGACCAGTTGACAACCCGCGGACAATAAGAGTTATGCTTTGTGTTCCAATATTTCCGCCTAATCCTGCTAAAAGAGGCATAAATATAGCTGTTATTGGTAATAATGCAAGAGTTGAATCAAACTTATTTGCAACAAATACAGCAAAAAATTCTCCTATTAATGTTATAAATAGCCATGGCGTTCTGGCACGCACAGAGTTTATAACTTTACCTGATAGTATATCATCTTCATCAAAAACATCAGTTGTGATACCGGATGATGTATAAATTTCTTCAGTTGTTTCCTCTTCAACAACATCCTGAACATCATCCCATGTCACAATCCCCTGAAGTCTATTATATAAGTCAACCACAGGAAGAGCATTATATTGATATTTCATAAATATATCAGCCACCATATCCTGAGGATCATCAACATGAAGACGAACTATGTCGCGTATCATTATTTGTTCAATTTTTGTACTTAAATTTGACGTAAGCAATATCCTTAATGACACAACACCTAGCAGATGTTTTTGTTTATCAGTTACATATAAATAGTACAATTCTGTATTATCATCAATAGCTTTTGTTCTAATGTATGACAATGCATCATCAACCTTCATCTCCTGGTTTATTGTTAAAACACGGGGATTCATGATACCGCCCGCTGAATCTTCTTTGTAAGCAAGCAATTCCCGCAATTGGTTAGACAATTTACTTGGAAGTTTATTTAAGTATGATTCAGTTTCATCATCTTCCATATCGCCCAAAACATCGGCTACTTCATCATGTGGCATTTGCATTATCAACTCTGATGCAAGTTGTTCATCAATGCCGCTTAAGATTTCAACTTGATATTGTGGAGACAAATATTCAAGTATTTCGGCTTCTTTTTGTTTGTCAATAAGCAAAAAACATTTTATACGCTCGTCTTCTTTTAATTGAGGCAATATTTCAGCTAAATCAGCACTATGATATTTTTCAAGCAGAACTTTTAAAGCTTCGTCATTATTATCATCCAATATTTCCTGTATTCTATCGATTATATTGTTTAAATTCATTTTTGCCTCTTTTAAATATAAGTTTAATTCCAATTTAGACTATTATCATATAAAAATTTCTTTAGATTTTCTTTATCAAAAACCTCAATACTATCATGCGAATGTATCAATATTATTAAACTTATAAGTGATTTAAATATTGAAAACTCATTTAACATCAATTTTGTTCTCAAATCAGCTACATTATCAGTTAAAAATTCAGTAAGCAATGTTTTATTTTTATAAACAAGGGAATTAAAATAATCAAGTGCTTCCTGTGTATTTATACCTTCAAAATATATTATATCAGGTGACTGAAATTCAATAAATTTCATGGCTTTTGTCAAGTTAAAACCTATATTTTCATTTAATTCACATTGATTTATATTATTTCCCAAATCATATTTTGCAATAGATTCGATTGTCATTATATTTTTCTTCTCGTCTTTTAAGCTTGTTAAAAGTGAGTATATAATATGTGTTTTTCCGCTCAATGGTCCACCGCAAGTGAGAATTATGCCGGGTATTTTAAGTGCATTTTTTATTTTTAAAATATCCTGCTTTATTATAGGCAAATTTTCCAATTGACTTGGAGAATTATATATTTTTAACGAAATTCGCTCTCCATGGATTGTTGGAAAAGCTGAGATACTTGCTATAAGTTGTTTATCGTCGACCTTAAATACAAATTTGCCCAATTGTGGTATTTCACTAACTTGAGGGTCTAAATTTGATAATGTTTTTAATCGCATAATAAAGGAACAAGTCAAAAGTTGAGGTATTATCCCGACTAATTTACTCTCATGATTTTGTTTAAAATTTACGCTTAAGCCGTTTTGTGTGTATTCAAAAAACAATTCATGGATATTTTCAATTAATGCCTGCTCAATAATATTTTTTATAAGTATTTGAATATTTTCTTCACTTAAATTTTGGTTTGATAAATTATCTTGCCAGTTTATTTTTTTTGTTGACTCATCAATATGAATTTGTCCCATTGTGTTATTTGTTTCATAATATTTTTCAATCTTTTTTAAAATTGAAGATTCAGCCGATAACACAGGTTCAATATTTAACCCTGTTTTATCAATAAACTTATCAACAATAAATAAATTTAAGGGGTCACTCATTGCAACTGTCAAACAATTTTCTATTTTAAATAATGGAATAACTTTATATTTTAATACATCATTAAAACTTATATAATCTAAACACTTTATATCCAAATCATAATCATCCAAATTGACATATGGAATATGTAATTTTGACTCAATAAATTTTAAAAGTCTTGTTTCGTCAATTAAATTTGAATTAATAAGTGCCTGACCAAGATTTATATTCTGGGCCTGGGCGATAGCCTGTGCATTTTCAATATCTTCATATGAAATTAAATCTTCCCGGACAAGGTCATATTTTAATTTTTCAAATGTTTTGTTTGATGAACCATCCATTTAATTATTCTGCCTTTAAATATTCATTAACTTTACTTACAACATAATCAAGCTCAAAAGGCTTCGTAATATATTCATTAACCCCAGTTTCTTCACCTATCATTTTATCTTCATCCTGAGAACGTGCCGTTATCATCATTATTGGAATATTTTTATATTTGCTATCATATTTTAAAAGTCGGCTTATTTTATAGCCATTAATTTTTGGCATCATAACATCAAGAATCATCAAATCAGGCATTATTTCTCGAGCCAAATTTAAGCCTTCTTCTCCATCAAACGCGCAATAACATTGATATCCGGCATCTTCAAGTATAAACTTTAAAGTTTCAACTATGTCGATTTCATCATCAACAATTAATATTTTCTTTTTTGTTTCGTTTTCCATTATTTTTTACCTTCAATTTTGATTTTCCCAATATTCCTATCCATAATTTTATCTAACAAATCATTAATATTTTCGCACTCATTTGGATATAATACACTTGAAAATATTATTTTATCACAAAAATCATTTAATTGAGTATTTTTTATATGTGTTTCAATTTTTTTAAAAATAAAATCCAAAGCAAATTTATCTGCGTTATTTATTAAAGTATAATAATACTTCATTTTATCATCTTCAAAATAAAAATCATTTTCTTCCTGGGTTTTTTGTCTTATAAGCATTAAATTTTTATCTTTTATATCTTCAATAAGTGACTTTTCCAAATCCATTGGTTCTTCGATTGAAACAATACCAAGTGATTGTTTATTTTGAACAACACTATCAAATCTTCGCCTTAAATTCAAAATAAATATTTCTCTATCATTTAAAATTGGCAAACAAAATGAAAATTTAGTATATTCATTAACTTTGCTTTCAACCCATATAAATCCGTTATGAGCATTAACAAGTTGTTTTGCTATTGGAAGTCCCAAGCCTGTTCCACCAGTTTTACGATTTAACGAATTTTCAATTTGGCGAAATTTATCAAATACTTTATTTATATCATCTTTTTCAATACCAATACCATTATCTTTTACCGAAATATTATAATATTGTGCTTTCTTATTTAAAAATTTGATATCCTGGTCATAAAGAAGATTTTCATTAATATTTTCACCTTCAATAATTTTGGTTTCAATTTCAATTTTCCCGTTTTCACTTGTAAATTTAACTGCATTTGATATCAAATTAGTTAATATCTGCTCAATACGTGAAGAATCAATATATAGTTTTGGATTGTCGTTTATTAAATTTGATTCTATTTTTATATTTTTTTCCTTAGCCAGATTTTCAAAAGTATTTTTTACAAACTCAATTGTTGCATTTATACTTTCTTTTTTAAACCTAAACTCCATTTTACCAGCTTCAACTTTTGATAAATCGAGAAGGTCGTTTATAATGCCGGATAACCTTTCAACATTACGCTTTGCCATATCCATAAATTTATATCCTGCACTAGATAATTCACCTGTTTTGCCGTTGATTACAATTTCAAGTGAATTTTTTATAGCCGTTAAAGGAGTTCTTAACTCATGCGATACAATAGATATAAAATCGGATTTTAGCCTCTCAAGCTGCTCAAGTCTTATATTGGCATTTTTTATTTCTTCATATAATATAGCGCTTTCCAATGGCAACGAAACCTGCTTGGCAATAGTTTGAAAACAAGTTACATCTTCCTGGGAAAACTCCTCTTCCCGAAAAACTTCAATCAAACCAAAAAACTTTTCCTCAGTAGCTATTGGCGCAAAAAGGCTATCATTATTAAAAATATTTAAATCATATTCATTAAAAGGGTGTTTTACATGTTTTATTGTTTTAATATTGTATGAATCAAGCTCGCAAAGTGCTTCTTTTTTGTCAAAAAGGTTATTATAACTTAATAATGCTCGTAATTTTATAGCCTGCTCAAAACGTTTAGATAAAGGATGAAGTGAGTTTATAATCAAAGTTAAATCATCCTGCGCATTGTATATTAGTGTATAAGATAGTTGAAAACTCAAACTTTTTTCCAAACCGTCAAGCATTATATCAATCAATTTTGTTTTATCCAAAGTACCTGCCAATTTTGAAGAAGTGTTATACATGACATCAAGCTGATATAAATTCAAAGCAAGCTCTTGATTATTTTTTGACAAAGTATCCAACGTGTTTTTAAGCTTAAGACAAGAATTTATAGTCTGCTTTAATAAACTTTCGTTTTTATAATCATTAATAACAAAATCTGACAATTTTATTAATTCATAATCATCAAATTTTTTTGGAAGTATTGTTATTATTAATAGATTATCCCCTTTATACTGAACTTTTATTTTTTTTAAAAATAAAGATATATCAATATTTTTTGTGTTATAATCTACAACAATTGCATTTGGCGGATTAAGTGAAACAAGCTTTAATATTTCGTTTTCATTAACAAAACAAGTAACATTATATCCCATTTTTAACAAAATTTGGGATATAATATTCTTCTTTTCCTCGTTATCACTCACTAACAATATATTTATCATAATTTTATTGTAACAAAATAAAAAAAAAAGGCTATTTTGTTACAAATTTATTAAACCTACAAGTATAAATACTTGAAATTAATATTCCTAAATGATATAATGCATACTATGAATGATAAGATTAAATTTATAAACAATATAAATCAAGATAACTTAAATGAAAATAAGACAAAAAAATTTGTTTCGTCTTCTAACACAAATCCTATTTTAAAAGCTTTTCTTGAATATAATAAACAGAATAAAAATCAGTTTACTTTAAAGGATTTATTTAGGTAAGCCAATTGTGTATTCCGTAAAGTCAAAATTATTTTTAAATTTAACAAAAATTCAAAAATCATCATTATTAAACTTTTTAAAAATATTTGTTAAAAAAAAATTAGATTTAACTGTTGACGAAATTTTTTATGCTTTTTTAGATGAACAAAATTATTATCTGGAAATTAATAACCCGCAATTTGAATGGATTTATGATTATATTCAGAATGATAAATTTATAAAAGAGCTTAAAATATATATTAACGCTATAAAAAAAGATTTAAAATACAAAGAAGCTCAAAAACCTTTTTTTGATGAAATGAAAAAAAGAAATAAAGAGTTTAGATTAAAATTAAAAGAAAATAAACAAAAAAAGGAAAAACCAACTCAAAAACAAATTTATTGCTATAATAAATTATGTGAAAAATATGATTTTGAAAAGACCGATGTAAGCAATTTATCTAAATTTGATTTAATAAATCTTATTTCTAAGTTAAAAAAATTTGAGGCATAATTATATATTGATTAATAATATTAAACAATTAAAAAATATACTTATTGAAAGTGGAATTGAAA
>USEW01000078.1 GCA_900553845.1 uncultured bacterium | reverse complement strand
AAATTATTGTAAATGCTATCAATGAAATGAAATTGCAACAAATGATTCTAAGAAATAATTTAGTTTGATATGTTGAGAACTAGCACAAAGGATTGAATTTATACTAAAAACATGGTAATATAATTATATAAATAATAAATGAAAGAAAAATATAATATGCGATTTGATATTGTTTTACACAAAGAAGATAACGGCTATTGGGCAGAAGTACCTGCTTTAAAAGGGTGTTATACCCAAGGTGAGACAATAGACGAAATAAAAGAAAACATTAAAGAAGCTATTAATGCTTGGTTTTCTGTAGATTTACCTCAAGGCGATGAGGTTATATCTTTGGCTTTATGAAAAATATTACTGGAAAAAAACTTTGTAAAGTTTTAGAGAGTAACGGTTGGAATGTATAAGAATTAAAGGTTCTCATCACATTTATGTTAAAGATGGTGAAGATATTAGAATTGTTGTACCTGTTCATGCTAACAAAGAAATTAAAACCGGACTTTTAAAGGCAATTTTAAAGACTGCGGGGCTTTTATCTTTATTTTTTACACTCATTAACCAATAAGACAATAATAATTTTTAATATGCATAAAATCAAAAAACTCAAAAATAAAGTTAGATTGAAATCACTCATACAGACCTCTCTTTCTAGTCGGGAACCAACCCGAAAGTCTACGATAATATTTGTCAGCAGGTTTCCTTTTAAAACGAGTATCTTTTACCCTATGGTTATATTTTTCAATGTTCAAGTAATCTTATTATATCATAATTTAAATGTTTCAAATTTATCAAACACTTTACAATGCCGTAAAATAGGTATATAATAAATATGTAGGCTAACAACCTTGCCGTTTGCATTGTGCAGCGAAGTTTAAATATCCATTGAGACAATATGGGGCAGAGGTCGCAGATGCTGGTTAATCTTTTTTAAGAAGTAATAAGACGGACAGCGGCGGGGCTTACTTTTTTTTTAGGTTTACATTTTAAATAATTGAGGAGACATCTTAGTGTTTTATTGTTGCAATAAAAATATTTCGGCAACTTCAAGTTGCTATATTCCAACACAGAATTTTAAATATAAAATAGCTTTGTATGCTTATTGCCCGATTTGTGGAAGTGCTTTATACAAAGAAAAGAAAGTAAGTTTTAACAATAATAAACATATGTTTAACGGTGTAAGATATAAAAATGTCATCATCGAGGTTCTGGCAAGAAAGTATGTAATAAGATTTGAGCAATATCCTATTTATATAAATCCCTTTATTGTCGGTTTTACAGAGATTGACCCGTATACAAAGCGTGGTATCTCTCCTTTAAAATGTATTCTTGATATGGCAAAGGCTAAAGAAGAGAAAATAAATCAAGCATCGGATATTGCTACATTAAACGCAAATCCACCATATTGGGTTTCAGATGCATTTTTAAAAGAAAAATACAAAGACGGCAAGATTGAATATGAGCCGGGAAAATGTTTAGAATACGAAAATTCTTACCAAGGTGGTTTCCCTCAAGCTGTCAAGTTTGATTCAAGCGGAATTAAAGAAATAGTTTCAATACTCGCTAACGACATTTCAGATACATCAAGTATAAATGCCAATGCTATGGGTAATGTTGAGCAAGGTAAACGATTGGCAACTGATTTACAGCTTGCACAACGCGGCACCGAAAGCCGCACTGCAATGAATCTTGATAAAATATATCAGATAAATTTAAACGTTATTGAAAATATAGCTGAATTGTTAGCAATGTTTAAAGATGGTTCGGAATTTATTTTATCAAAAGAAAAAGGAAAATATGTTGAAATAGAAATAACAAATACGATAAGAAGAGGAAGTTACCAGTATTATTATGAAGACCGTAACGCGCTTATTGACAGACGCGCTAAGTTCCAGGAAGCGTTTCAAATGTTAAATGCAAGTGCAAATAACTCTGAATTATTTAGCCGGATAGATTGGCTTGAAGCGTTAAAAACAGGGCTTGAAATGGTTGGTTTTGATAATGCGGATAAGTTTTTTAAAGAACCATCGGAAATAGACCAGACGGTTGATGTTATAAAACAGTTACCTCCTGAATATCAACAGGCAATTATCCAAAATATACAACC
Organism: uncultured bacterium; assembly: GCA_900553845.1. GTDB lineage: Bacteria > Cyanobacteriota > Vampirovibrionia > Gastranaerophilales > Gastranaerophilaceae > UMGS1477. The sequence continues at coordinate 6,546 of USEW01000078.1, read as the reverse complement.
AATAATTCAACAAGCTCAAATTGTGATGCAAGAACAAAAAGGTGCGAAAAATGAACAAGTGCAATAAACGATTTTTAGCTTTATTTATAAGAGACAATAAGCGAAATAAACATAAAATTAACCTGATAGAGTATATGCAAGAGCAAATATATAAGTATTCAAATCAGGAAAATACACCGGCCGAACAGATTAAAGGCATGAATAGGCTTTTAAGGGATGTGGCAAGGCTTGACGAAGAGATGTTAGGTGAAAATTAATATGCAACAAGAAAAATCCTAATATAAAAATCAATATATGTATTTGCCCGAATACGAAGAATCTTAAAAGCAAAAATAAAAAAATAAGTTAATAGTTTACAAATATTATATAAACATCAAAAGGAGGAATAAAATGGAAGAAACAATTTCAACTACTTTGGAAAGCGGTCAGGATGAGACTACTTATGAAGTTGTAGAAAATGAGACAACTCAACCTGTCGAAAAAGAGCAGACTACTGAGGAAACTACAACTAATGAACCTCAAGAAGATCCGAAATCTGAAACTGAAATTGAACAACAGCCAAAGAATTGGGAGCAAATAGCAAAAGACAATCAAGCAGCATTCACCCGAGTGAGTCAAGAGTTATCGGCATTAAAAAAAGCACAAGAAGTAAAATATATTGATGAAAGAGGTAAAATTACACCAGAGTATGAGCAAAGTTATCGTTTTGAACTTGACAACCACGAGTTTTTTATTTATGACCAACTCGCCAGGCAACTTGAACCTAATGTTAGAACAGAAGTCGAAAATCCGCTAATTCAAGCTAAAAACCTCTATAACCCCAATAACAAAACAGGGTACGAACAAAAAATGTTAGAGGTAAAAAATTATTTTGATGCTCAAATTGTAGAGCAAATAGCTCTCAATAAACACATCCTTGAAAATAAAATGCAATCTGAATTTGACATTTTGTCTCAAGAACACAAAAATCAAAGAGCAAAAGAAGTAGCAGAAATGATAAGCCAATCAGAAGACTTAAAAACGTTGCTTTATCAAGATAGTGATAATTATTCGCCCGAAGTTTTTCAAATTGTTCAACAAATGTTTGATAATTATGGCACAATTGACATTGATTTAACGACAAAAGCTATTGAAACGATTAAGTCTTTGGGTGTAAAAGAATATCTTGTAAAACAAGAAGCACAAAAACAAAAAGAAAATGCCAGTGTCCCAGATGGCGAAAATCTGACTTCAAGTAAAGACGACAACAAAGTAACATTTGATAAACTATTAGATGTTGAATTCTGGGACAAACATTATAGTTAAGTAATAATATAGGAGAATAAAAAAATGACACAAACACCAAATTTAAATCAAATTATCCCAACAGCAGTTGCAAAATCTTTTGAAAAAAGACTTGAAAAAGAGCTTGTAATTGGTAAAGCAGCGCGTAAAGAATTTAAAAACGGGCTTAAAATGGGAGACGAAATTGATATAAAAAATATGGCTGAACAAAATTTTAAAGTCGATATTAACAATGGTAGACAAATAAATTTTGAAGTTGAAGCAGCAAAAGAAATACAAATATCTAAGGCAAGATCAGATATTGAAAAAAAATTGATTTATGATGAATATGCATCAGATATAATATCTCAAGCACGTGATGCAATTGACACAGCGTTGGGTAAATTATATCCGATGGCAGGGCTTAAAATAGCCACAGCGAACGGCTATAACTTAACAAAAGACAATTTCGCACAGTTTTTAGCGGATATGAAAGCAAAATTTCAACGTGCAAATGCATTTCAAAACGGCAAAATGTCTGTTTATATCCCGCCCGAAGCCGCGGCTGTGGCTCTTGGCATGAGTTACAAACAATATACAGAAAGTGAAGTGAAAGATATTAAAACAGGGCTTTTGCAAACACAAGCGGGTTGGAAGATTTACGAATCGAACAATGTATATATGGATAGTAACAATATCTTTTATCCCTTATTTACAATTGACGGAATGTCATTTGCCGCTCCAATTCAAAAAGAGCTTAAGCTTATTCCATATATGCGTGATGAAAGTTTAAACAAAGCTTTTAAAGGCGGTTTTGTATTTGGTGCCGGTGTGCCAAATGCAAATTATTTAGGCTATGCAACATGGAAGATACCTACAAGTACTTATGTATAGTAGTTAGAATAATAAGTTAGTTAATTAGTTATAATATAAAGGAAAATAAAATATGGCAAGAGATGAAGTACAGGTGCAATTACCAACGCTTGACAGTTCAAATTCAGTTGCGACATTAGTTAATACAGAAGCAAGCACAGTTACTCAAGCAAACGGCACAAAATTAAAAGGTTTTGCAGGATGTAAATATAATTCATTGCAAATAACAATAACAAATAGCGGTTCAAGTGCAAGCTCAGTAACATTTAAAGCCGGAGATTTTGCAAATAATGTTATGGGCGATTTAACACAAGCTATAAATGGCGGTAAAACAGCAACATTTATAATCGATAATCCCTCACGTTTCCAAACAAATGAAGGAGATATATTAATTGATTATGCAAGTGGTTTTACAGGTACTATTTACGCTGTTGGTAAACATGCAGGATTGAAAAAAGTATAAAATTTAAAAAGTCAAAGGGGGTTCTTCCCCTCTGACTTTTAACAAAAAAGAAAGGTTAAAAAATGGAAATAAGAAATATAATCACCAATAATATAATGACTGTTGATGATTCTTTGGGTGTTGATTTAATTAAAAAACACCCCCACGATTTTGAAATATTAAAAGCAAGTGAAAACATAAAAAAAACTATTGAACTTGCAAAAGTGCCAAGTGACGAAGCAAAGCTATTTGGGCTTGAGGAGAATATTAATAATAATATTCAAGAAAATAATATTGAAGAAAACAAATTAAATATAATGACTATGTCCGATGATGAACTAATCCAATTTTGTAAAGATAAAAATATTTATCATGAATCTGAAACTATTGAAAATATGCGAAATGAAGCTTTAAAATTATTGGAAAACCAAAATAATGACTAAAACATTTGATGAAAGTTTGCTTGATACAGCTAAAATATCTATGTCAATGCTTGACCCCGAAGATATTATCGACACATCAAGCGAAGAATTTGAACAATTAAGAAGAGAACAGCAAGGCTGCCACAACGAGCTTACAAATCGTGAAGATTTTCCGTTTAATATCACAAATTCGATTATAGCAACAATAGAAGGACAAAATATATATGATAATGTCGAAGGAAAGATTAAAGATATTCATATTGAAGGTGAAGAATATAATTTAAAATACAATCCAAATATAAAATATTTATCTTCACAAACAGGCAGACCGACAATGTTTACGGTTGAATACAATTCGCAAAAAATTATTTTTTATCCTTCACCTGATAAAGTTTACAATATAAATATTCGCTACTATGATACAAAAAATGTAATAAATTCGAACGGGGAAGCAGATTATATAATAACAACAGGTTCAACTTTAAAAATGCCGCAAAATGTGCAGCATTTATATTGGGATGCTTTGGAGTATTATTTGTTAGCTTGCCATATAAAAAAGTTATCCAATCCACGCTATGAACCGACAATAAAAATAGCTAATGATAGATGGAATTTGTTTAAAAAAGCCGCAAAAACTGTTGATAGTGATACTTACTTTGTTATTTAAAATACTAACAAAATAAATCAGAATGAGAACCTGTGGCAGTTGCATATAAAATTAGTTCTTTATCTTCTATTTTATATATTAACAACCAATCGGGTTCAATGTGGCATTCTCGAAAATCTTTCCATTCTCCCTTTAATTGGTGGTCGTTATTCCATTCTGGTAATGTTTCCATTTTGGCAAGTTTTGTTAAAATATCTTCCAGTTTATTTAAATCTTTGCCACGTTTTTTCATTAATTTAATATCACGTTTCATCCTATTGTTAAAACGTATTTCCAGCATCAGTCCTCCAACATTGCTTTAATTGCTTCCTTAGCAGTTTTGTATGGTTTAGAAATATTTTCTTTATTCAAAACCTCTTGCATAGAAAGTTTTAAAGCATTATTAGGACGTTTTACTTCAAAAGGAATACCTCCTGTCTCAATAGCAATCGATAGAAATATTCTGACCGCAGTCGAAGTATCAAGCCCAAGACTTGCAAAAAGTTCATCAGCTGCTTGTTTTATATAATTATCAACTCTTACTTGTATTGTTTTTGACATACATTATCCTTATAATATACTAATATATACTTATATTGTAATGCATTGTATTACATTTGTCAATATTTTATTTAAGGAATACACACTTTGACATCATTTCCCCAACCACAAAATTATATATTTAACACGTTTCGTGGCATAAGGACTCGCAATGGTGTTAATACAAATGGACAAATATCAGCTACTGAATGTATAAATATTGACTTTGAGCCAAATGATGTAAACGCTGAAATACTAATAAAAACAACTTTGGGAAATGTTTCACGAGGTGAATTTGAAAACCATAATATTATTAAAGGTTTTAAAACAGTTCAAAAAGGTATTGAATATTGTTTATTGTATGTTGAGAATGATACTTATGGCAAACTTGTTAAATATAACAGTTCAAATTCGCAATTTACGTTTTTAATTGAAAATTTAACAAAAACTGGAAAAGCAAATGGTATAACAATGGTTAATGGTGCTTATGATGTTTTTGTTTTTACTAATGGTGTTGAATATTATAGTGTGAATTTTGAAGTTGAGCCAATATGTGTTAAATTATCACCAATATATGAAGATAATCCGGTTACAGGGCTTGCTTTATGTGAACAAAACGGTGCTTTAGTTATAGGAAGCGAAAAAGGGTTTATTATATCTTCAAGAAAAGGAGATATAAGTGATTGGGATTATGTCACACCCGATATAACAGATGAAAACAAGTCGTGGTACCAAATATTTGGCAAAAAGGTTACAGCCGTTGTGAATTATATAGGCGGGCTGCTTGTTTTTACACCTGACGATTCTACATTTTTAGAGGGTAATTTTTCGGTAAAAGATAATGCCAAAAGATATGATGCAAGTTTGGGAGGTTGTTTTAGTTTTGAAAGCTGGTGTATTCATGATAAATATTTGTTTTTTTATGATGACAACCAAAAAAATATCTACTATTATTTACAAAACAATATAGGGCAAAAAGTTTTAGGTGAACCAATAGCACCTGAAATTCAAAAATATTTTGACAATATCAAAAAATTTCAAATAGTTAGTTTTATCTGAAACAACCGCTCTGAAATATGGATATTAACAAACAAAAATAAACTAGTTTATGATTACTTTATATCTGAGTGGTCCGAACGTGTTTGTCAGGACATAAACAGTTATTTTGTTTATCATAATAACGTTTTTTCAACAACACCCAATGGAAAATTACTTGAAGAAAAAGCCGGCGAAAATGGAATATTTGATGGTGTTTTTTATGGCTCAACTTATACAATACAAACAATAAATTTAGGTTCATACTCTAATTTAAAAGAAATGGAAATGCAACCTTTATTTACCGTAACACAAAATTACAACAACGAGTTTTGGCAATATTGTCAGATTAACGGTAAAAAAGTCAAATCAAAACTTATAAAAATGTATTCAATAGGTGCGATTTGGGGAGATGATTCAAATCCCGAAGTTGTACCGGATGAAGAAAAATGGGATGTCCAAACTTATACATATGAAGATGATGGAGTAACCCAACAAGTTAAAGGTAAATTTGTCTCTAACTGATATTATCTTAAATTTACATTAAAAACAGAGAAACCTGAGCAGGATTTTTGCATAAAAGCGTTTGAGTTAAAAGGCATTACGCAAGAAACTGATACAGTTGGGAGAAAATAGTTTATGATATAATGATTTTAAAGGGTAAGTTCTCTTAACCTCCAAAGGCAGCGAAATTACGAAGAAATTGGCTTAAAAGGAGGTGATAAACATGAAAAGAGAAATAATTAAAAGTGCCATCAAGGTACTGATAGCACTTTTAAATTTAATTTACATCTTTTTATAGGGAACGAAGAAAGACTTTAAAAGGTAACGACTTTTAAAGTCTTTTCCCTATATTTTAATTATAAACTATTTATTAAAAATTTTCAATGATGTTATTCATTTATCTCGGCGGAATATATCCTTTATTCAGAACCAAATTTAAAAACGTACCAAATATAATAATAAACTGATATGTTGTTTACAAGAAGCTGCAAGTTTGAAACGAATACTGATAATCAAAGAATATGACCTCAACCTCAACAGCCATTTAATGCAAGCACAAGGCATTAAAACTTCAATGGCTTTAACCTTTTATTAATACCTCATTGCATAAGCTTATTAACAAAGCCATTGAAGAATGTGTTGAAAAGATGAATAAAACGCTAAATAGATTAAGAGAGGTTTAAATATGACAATAACGCATGAATTTTTACTTATTATTGTGATAAATATATTATTTGTAGGTATATTTATTAGTAAACTGTACATGTCGATAAAATTCATTGAGGCACAGATAAGATGACGTATATAAATATTTAATAATT
>USEW01000077.1 GCA_900553845.1 uncultured bacterium | reverse complement strand
ACTTTTGTGCAAAAGTTGCACAAAACCGCAACCCGATTTGGCACTCACATTCTCACTAAACTCAACTCGAGCCTGCGTAACTCGCGCACTACGTGCGCTCAAACAGACTTGGCTTTGACATTGTTTCGTTAAGTGATAATTGTTCGTGCCTGCATATGGGTTGCATAAGTTGAGGTCAATCCACATTGGTGGAAGAAGATAAAAAATAAAACATACGGTAGTCCGTTATATAAAAAGGAGATTGTTTATATGAAGAAAAAAGTTTTGAGTATATGCTTATTAAGTGCTTTTATATTATTAAATGCAAATATGACAAACAAAGCATTTAGCCAACCTTCAACAACAAATCAATCATCACTTCAAGGTTCTGTAATGGTTATACCCACTGGAACAACAATTGCAGCTATAACACAAAGCGAATTAAGTTCTCAATATTTAACATTGGGACAAAGTATAAATTTGACATTAAATCAGGATTTTTATTATGGAGGTAAGCTTGTTGCACCAGGAGGTTCGGTTGTAAGCGGCAATGTTATCCAGGTTAAAAAAGCGACTCATGGTGGTATAAATGGTAACTTAAAAATAAGATTTACGCATATTACAACAACAGGTGGTCAAATAATACCTATTTCTGGTATAATAAAAACAGAAGACAACACAGGATTGATTGTAGGCTCGACAGCAAAAGATACAGCCGTTGCATATGCAAAAGATGTAGCTGTTGGAGCTGGTGTTGGAGCTTTAGCAGGTGTAATAATCTCACCAATGGCAGGTGGTAAAGTAGGTAAAGGAACAGCTCTTGCAACAGCAGTTGGAGCTGGCGGCGGTTTGGCAAAATCGGTATGGGATAAAGGTGTTGATGCTGTAATTCCTTGCGGTTCGCAAATAAGCATCATTCTTGACCAACCTATTACTTATACCCAAAGTAACCGATACTAATAATACAATCGGGTGATTTAAAATTAAGTTTGTGTTATATAAACTTAAAGTACTATAAATAAATTAGGTTATTATATGTTTTTACCAAAAAATGAAATAGAAGAAAGTATAAGCAAAGACGAAAATCAATTAAAAGGGAATGTAACGGTTATTGTCAAACCTCAAGACAAAGAAATTCCATTAAAAAAATCTATTTTTATTTCAACCGTATTACATCCTTTGGTTGTATTTTTAGTTTGGGGATTGACAACGTTACTAATATTATTGGGTATAATAGTTCCAATATTTAATAAGCCACAATTAAAGAAAGATATTACCTTTACTCTGGTAACAAATCCTGAAGCACCTCCTATAAATAAAAACACAAAGAATCGTTCTGACCGAAACTCAAGAGCAGGAGGTAAGCATGATCCGACAAAACGCGAGTCAGAGCCAAGACCTCAGGCTGCAGCTGCAAAACAACAGCAAAAAGCATCCACACAACCAAAACAACAAAATCATCAACAGTCAAAACCAAAACAACAGCCCAGACAACAACAAAAACAACCTGTACAAAAACAACAAAATAAAGTACAACAACAAAAACAAGCGCTGAAACAAGAAACCAGAAAACCAATAGAAGCGCCTAAACCAAATAATGTTGTAACATCTCCACGTCCAAGTGTTACACCTAAAAACAAATTTGCTATTGAAGTTCCCAAAGTAAATCCGAATAGTAAGCCAGGGGTTCATAGTGGACCTATAGCTTCAAGCGGAGCGAATACATCTGGCAAACCAAGTAGCTCAAATACAAATAAAACATCAAGCGGTTCAAATGTAGGACCTGTATTAGTGCCTAGTCAAGGCGGCAGTTCATCAAATGGAGCATCATCACGTGGAAACGGGCGTTTTAATTCAGGTGGTTCATATGGAAGTTCTGGTAATGCCGGAAACCCAAGCCCGGGCAATCCAAAAGGCGCACCAGGTATTGATGCTATTCGTGAACCTGATTTTGGACCTTATATGAAAGAAGTTGAACGTCGTATAAAGGCAAATTGGTCACCACCAAATGGAGGACAAAGTAAAAAAGTTGTATTATTATTTACAATAGCACGCGATGGTCGCTTGTTATCTTTAAAAATAGCGAAATCGTCAGGATATAAAGCAGACGATGATGCAGCAATAAGTGCTGTTAAACTTACGGCTCCTTTTAGACCATTGCCGCCTGAGTATAAAGGTTCAAGCGTTGATATTAACTTTACATTTGACTTTTATGCCTCAAGTGCTAGAAGATATTAATAGATTGGTAAAAAGGAAAAGGAAAAGAAAATAGTCTAACATATAAAGAAAGAGGATAATTATGGAATTATTATTAAAATCAATTGAAATGGATTGGCCTGTATTATTGCCGATATTCATCTGCTCAATTTTGACAGTAGCTGTAGCTATAAATAGATTTTCATACTATAATAGCAACAAACGTGATGTCGTGCAGTTTATACCCAAGCTTCAACGTGAGTTATCAAAAAATGATTTAAACGGTGCACAGAATCTTAGTATTCAATTAGGCGGTGTTTTAGGAGAAGTAACTGAAGAAGCGATTCGTATTTTTAAGGAACAAAAAGAAGGTTTTTCCCGTTCGTTTGATATAGCCTCAAATTTGGCAACACGAAAACTTGAAAATCACTTGACAATTTTAGGAACAATTGGTGGTGTAGCTCCATTTTTAGGGTTGTTTGGTACAGTAGTAAGAATTTTATTCACATTCCAGGATCTTGCTTCAGCAGGCAACCAATCAGCCGAGGTAGCAATGGGTATTGCTTCAGCTTTGATAGCTACAGCTTTTGGGCTTGGAGTTGCTATTGTTGCTGTTATATTGTTTAACCTTTTTCAATCTACTGTTAAACGATATGAAGATGATTTTCAATTAATAAAATTATTGTTCTTAAGTTTTGTTGACCAAAATGATGATACAACTACAAACAATAATGCAGCATTTCAAGGTGCACAATAAATAAAGTAATCAGGAAATTAAGTTATGGCGTTTAAAAGTTCAAAAAATGACAAAATGTTTAATGAAATAAACATTACACCGTTAACTGACATATTTTTAGTGTTGTTAATAATTATGATGGTTGTGGCTCCAACATTTCAATCTAATGATAACAGCATACAAGTTCCAAAAATCAATAGCGGATTATCTGTTGAAAACGGTTTAGCTACTGTTTCAATAACTAAAGAGGGCAACTTTTTTATAAATGGGAATTCAATTAGTGAGGATACTTTGCAAACTGAACTTGAAAAATTAAAACCTGATTTGGAAAAAAAGGAAGTCATTGTACGGGCTGATAGCCAAACTAAATCAAGTGAAATTATGAAAGTTATGAAAGCTGCAACAGGCGCTCAATATGAAAAGTTAACAGTTGCCGGTGAACCTTTATCAAAGAAAGAACAGGAAGAACTATTACAATGAGAAAACGTGAAACATTTAATGAAATAAATATTACACCGCTAACTGACATATTTTTGGTGTTGTTGATTATTATGATGGTTATTGCTCCAATGCTTGATACACAAGGGTTGAGTTTAGAAGTTCCTGATTATGTTGAGTCAAAAAGTATAGCTAAAGATACAAAAATATTAAATGTTTTAGTTAATAATCAAAACCAGATAGTTATTGATGGTGAAGTAATTGAGGAAAAACAACTTCAAAATAAATTAAAAAAATTATCAAGTGATTATAAAGATGGCATGCTTATACAAACAGAAGAAGAAGCAACCCATGGAGTTGTTGTAAAAGTAATGGATTGCGCACGCAATAGCGGAATTTTAAATATTTCATTAACTGAAGTGTAGTTTTATACTTATAAATAAGCCTTATAAAAACATTTGATTTAAATAGTTATAAATTGTATTATAATTAATGATGGATAAATAACGGTAAAATCAAATGAAAAATAATAAATTAATACATTTTATAAAAAGTATAAATAATTCACATAATTTTAATAATATTTTGTTGTTTATATTTTTTGCAATTATATTAACATTTATACTAGCTTCAAAATATATAATATTTCAAAACTTAATCAATAAAGATGGTTTGAGCAAGCGTGAAATTGTAGCGAATAAAACGATTGAAGTTGTTGATACATTTAAAACTGAACAACTGCGAAAAGAAGTTGCACAGAAAGTTGAACCGGTGCTTGTTCCAGCTGAAGACAACTATATAATGGGCAATCTTGTATCTCTTATTAACAATATTCGCTCAATTCGTGATAATGGTAATTTAAGTGAAAATGAAAAAAGAAATAAAATTAATATACTTCTTGATTTATCTGATTATACAAATAAAAATTATGTGCTAAACTTTTTTATTTCTTCAAGCGACGAAATTTATAATAACGTTACAAATGAAGCAAAAAATATATTAGACAGTATTTTGAAAGAAGGATTAAGTGAAAAAGTATTTGAAAATAATAATATAAGCAAAATTATATTCAAACACTCTGTTCAAAACTATTCAAAAGGTCAAATACGTATAGTAAGTGCATTAATTGAACAAGTTATAAGACCTAATATGATAGTTGATGAACTTGCAACAGAAATTGCTAAAAAAAATGCAGCTAATTCTGTAAGTCCGTATATTATAAAGTTTGAACGCGGTGATAAAATAGTTTATCAGGGCGAACCAGTCACAAAAGTCAAACGCGATGCATTAAGAAAAGCTGGATACAATGTGCTTGAGCTTAACTTTATTGGACTTTTAGGTATATTTATTTATGTAACAATATCAATATTTATATTTTTATATTATTTATATACATTTGACAAAAAATTTGCAAAAAGAAGCTATTTTTCAATAATTGGAATACTTATAATATTTTTAGCAACAATCGGTACAATAATACCTGATAATTTTTCATTTTATTATTTGCCTGTTCCTGCAATTACTATATTGCTTGCAATTTTTACCAATGGTCGTGTTGCAATGTTTGTATCAATATTGTTAATAATGGGATTGGGAATAACACTTCAATTGCCAAGTGAAAATCTTGTCGTATTTACTGTTGTTTCACTCATTTCAGCAGTAACAATATCAAAAATAAAGTACTCTCGTCGTGTTGATTTGATAAAATCAGGATTTGAAATAGCAATATGTATGATGACAATAGTAGGCATAATCAATTTAATAGAACGTTGTATTGTTGATATTTCACCAACTGTTTTAATAAATGATTTAATAGCATGTATGATAACAGGTATCTCAAGCGGCATCTTAGTTTTAGGTTCTATTCCGATGCTTGAAAGTTTATTTAAAGTGATTACCCCATTTGGTTTATCAGAACTGGCAGATCATAATCAACCTGTTTTGAAACGTCTTCAGTTTGAAGCTCCTGGCACTTTTGCACATTCTCTTGCCTTATCAAACATGGCAGAATCTGTAGCTGAAGCAATCGATGCAGACCCTGTACTTACTAGAGTTGGTGCTTTATATCATGATATTGGCAAGTTGAAAAGACCGTTGTTTTTTATTGAAAATCAAACTTATTTTGGCATTGAAAATCCGCATAATAAACTTAATCCGCGGTTAAGCAAAATGGTTATTATGGCGCATCCGCGTGATGGCATAGAAATTGCAAAGGAATATAATCTTCCTCCACAAATTCAAGATTTTATTACTCAACATCATGGTGAAACGCTTGCAGCTTATTTTTATAATGAAGCGATTAAAGAAGAAGGTGCTGAAAATGTATCAAAACAGCAATTTAGATACTCAGGCCCAAAACCAAATTCAAAAGAAACAGCAATTGTTATGATAACAGATGCAGTTGAGTCTGCTTCAAGAACGTTAAAAGATTATACGGTTGAGGAAATAAATGCATTAATACAAAAGATTATAAATGACAGACTAACAGACGGACAATTGTCAGATAGTCCTTTAACTTTAAAAGATCTAAAAACTATATCATCAACTTTGAATCGGCTTTTGCGTGCAGCACATCATAAACGCATTAAATATCATGAAGATATAATCAACGAACTTGAAAAAAAGGAAAACTTCACCCCTAAATTACCTGATTTTGAAAAAGATAATGATGAAGGTAAAAAGAATGACTAAGTTGAATATATTTATTGAAACTGATTTTGAAAATAATAAAAAAAAAATTGATGAAAATGTTTTAAATCTCAAAACGATATTAACAAATACAAAAAAAATGATGAAATTTATCCTAAATCAGGAACAAATCATACAAAAAAGCTGTCTATTTAATCAAGAATATAAATCTTTGTGTTTTGATATCGTATTTTGTGACGATAAAAAAATACATAAAATAAATAAAGAATATCGCAATATTGATAGACCAACAGATGTCATAACTTTTGCTCTTTTTGCCGATACAAATGAAAGTGAACGGTTTATTTTTGATGGTGAAATAAATTTAGGAGAAATTATTATATCATATGATACTATGGAATATAATGCGTTAAATGAACCACACGTTGTTGAGATAAAAAAATCACCAATAATAAGTGAATTATATTTTTTAATCAGTCATGGAATATTGCATTTATTAGGTTATGACCATATGGATGAGAAAAGCTACAACGAAATGATGGACTATCAATATAAAATTACTCAAAATCTTTTTCAGTCGAAATAAAATTATTAAAGTGTTAAAATATAATTATAAGAAATCAAATCAGGTGAAAAATAATGTCTAAATTTTCAACAAATAATTTTTTAAAAAGTATAAACTTTGCCCTTCGCGGTTTAAGGCTAATGATAAAATCACAAAAAAATTTCCGCCGTCAATTGATTTTTGCATTTATTATTTTTATTTTTGCCTGGTTATTGAAATTTAATTATATTGAATTTTGTCTTATAATTATTTCTGTATCACTTGTACTATTAGCCGAAATGTTAAATTCGGTAATTGAATTTACAATTGATTCATATACAAAAAATAAATACTCAAAACTTGTTGAAATGGCAAAAGATATGGCAGCAGGAACAGTTTTATTTGCCACAATAATTTCAACAATACTTGGAAGTATATTGTTTGTTCATAAAATTATTTTATTTTTTACTTAAATATTAATTTTGTAACATTAACTTAATATTTATTACATTTTTAGCAATTTTCTATTATACTTGTATTTAATTCTAGTAATAAATGAGGTATATGGAATGGGAAATATTTTTTCTAAAATTGCTCCATCAGGTTCAAGTGCAAACTATTTTGTTAAAAGTTTACCTAAAGCCAAAAGAACTTTAACTATAGATAGTAATGCCTTAGTACAACAGCTAAAAAGCAAGGAAAAAATAGTAAAATATAATCCTCAGATAACTAGAGCTTACTATGTTAGAAATATACAGCCAAAAACACCTCAAGAAATAACAAAATCACTAGCAGAGCATATATCCAAATGGTTAGATTCTGAAAAAGAAGTTTCTGTTGTCTCACTTGAAAGTTTAGCAAATGGTATTATAATAGAATCAGACTCAATGGTTGATCTTTCATATGAATTAAAGATTTTTTCAAAAGGAGTTTTGAAATTAATAAAAAATGATATTAACAATATAAATAATAACTCTATAGGAACTTTAAAAAACAAATATGAAAAATTGTATATTTTGGCAAATAAAATCAAAGAAAAATTATCAGGAGTTAGTATTGGTTCTGAAAATCCTAAATTTAAAATAGATAAAAATGCAAATCCAAAACTTCAAAGTGATTATTATTATAAAGTTCAAGATGGTAAACAATATAAAACAAAACATTCATCTGTAGAATTATTTAATTTTATGAGTAGTTTTAAAGTTATACGACAATTTTATGAATCAATTAATATATTAAGTAAAAATAATATTGATGTAGAATATAAAATAGATAATGGGGAAGTACATTATGTTGAACAAGAGCTAGAAGTAAAAGCTAGCAATCCATCTGAAAGAAAGATATTTGGCAAAGCTAAACAATTATTTTATACAAATATTTCCAAGCAACATTTTGACGAAATAAAAACAACAGTTTATCAAAAATGCAATAAAATACTTGAACATTCACCCGATGATATATCTATTTCATTTTTCAATCAAATACAAAATAAAATAGAAGAAAAAGACAAAATAATAAAGATAAATAACGCATTAAATAGACTTCAACTTCTCATAGGAAATATTGAAAAATATTTAAAACAAGTAACACAGGAAGAAAGAACACATTTGTCAGAAGAACAAATAACAGATATAGATGCCTTTATTGCTGATTTTAAAAATGCTTTAGGCAGCAAAAATAGCCATATTAAAAAAGAAGGAAACTTTTTAATTTTATTTGAACATGGTAAAAACAAAGATAAAGAACAAGTAAAAATTGATATTTCTCAACCGGATATAAAAATTGAGATTTTGAAATTTTTAAATAATATTAAAAATAAGTTATGTAAGGATAATGGTAACACTTATGCAACACTTGTACATATTGCACATAGAATGTTGCTAAGAGCTCCTTTGGGGCAATCTATAACCAATATTACAAAAGAAAATATAGAGGAAGCCAACAAATTGCTTCAAAGTATTGAATGCATACTAAATCAAATAAGCGAAAGTTCTATTGAGAATGTTGACATTCAAGAATACGAAATAAATAATCAAAAATACTATTTGGTTGCAAATGTAAATTGTGAAGCTGGAAAATATAACCATCAGACCTTTGATATATACTATAAAAAAAATAAT
>USEW01000076.1 GCA_900553845.1 uncultured bacterium | reverse complement strand
ATTAACACACAAGATATTGATAGGCCGGGTTTTTACACCTGTGATATAAAATTTACATTAGTTGATAATAACCAAAACATTATTGCGCAAAATATTTATAATTATAATTTTGAAATTGACGAAATAGCTAAAATAGAATTCTCAAATCCGCTTATTAATTTACCTATTGACAAAGATAAGATTTTGCAAAAAAATACACAACAAAACTTAAAAATGCCATTAACTATATATGTTACATCAAATAAAGACTGGAAATTATATGTTAAACGCAATACAAATGATATTAATGATAATTTAAAAATTACACCATATATAAAGATTATAAGTGCTGCTAATTCAATAAATCCAAATTTAAGCACGAATTTTACAATCTTAAATAATGATGAAGTCCTTGTCGCAAGCGGAAAAGCAACTTTTAACGATTCAATTAAAAAATTGGATAAACAATTTATAAATCTTGATTATTTAATAAAAGGACCAAAAGATACCTTTTTAAAATCAGGCTCAAAATTAGAAGAATTTGAATATAGATTGGAAACATATTAATATGAAAAAATTATGTATATTAATTTTAATGTTATTTTTTTCACTTGTTGAAGCAAATGCAGCAATAAAAATTTCGCCATCAACAATTGAGCTTAATGCAAACACAACAAAAAAGGATTATATTTCAACAGCATTTAACGTATCAGGTGGAATAAATGAAACAATACGTTTTAAATTATACCCTGTTTTCTTTAAATATGATGAAAAAGGACGTTTTATTGAGTTAAAAGATACGGGGCAAAAGGATTCGTTAATGGGTAAAATAAAGTTTTATCCAATGGAATTTACCTGCCAGAATGGTCAGCCTCAAAAAGTTCGTCTTACCATTACTGGTATAAAAGAACTTCAAAATGGCGAATCACGATTAATGCTTTTTTTAGAGGATGTAAATACAAAAGAAGTCTTACTTAGCAAACTAAATGGAAATATTGGAGGAAAAATACTTGTAAAAACACGGGTTGGCGTTCCTATTTATGTAGATAAAGGTAATTTTACAAAAAAAGCCCAACTTTTAACTTTAAATGTCAATGAAAATAACGGGATTTTAAATTGTGCTTATAAAATTTCATCAAACGGTACAAGTAAAGTTCGTTACACAGGTTATGGGTATATTACAGATGATAATAATAACCTAATAAAAAAGTTTAAAGTTATTTCCTCAAATGTACCTGGTGGAATGGGTTCATATATTGAAAAAGAACAAAAAGTCGATTTAAAAGATTGTGTTTTAAATAATGGTAAAAATTATAACCTAAAATTTGTCCTAACTTATAAAGACGAACAGGATAAAGAAAAAATACTTAAGAGAGAAACAAGTTTTAATATTGTAAAAAGTAATAAAAATAATATTTAATTAACGGAGATTTAACTTTGGGAGGAGTTTTTTATGAAACAAAAAGTATTAATGTCATCACTTGCAATAGCTTTTACATTAAGTTGTATGACAAATATTAATGAAGCAAAAGCAGCACCAATAGCATCACAAACGGTAACAGCAGTGTTAGGGACTATTTCAGCAGTCGAATCCTATGGTGGAAATGTGTCTACAACAATTGATGACACAGGAAGTCTAACAACACCATTAGATCCAGGGTTTAAAATCATATCCAATGTAGGTACAACACAAGCTTTAACACTTACTGCAACGACAACTTCAACAAGTGGTGAAGTTAATGCATTTTCATATTCAAATGGGAATGTATATATAGCTTTATCAAATATAACAACACCACCTACAAGTGAAGCTATAACAAATGCACAAAGTGATTCACCACAAGCAGCATCAAATCCTAATGTAATATGTTATGCTGTTACACCGCCAACAAATATAGATGGTCAGCTTGAATATACCTGGAACACATCTGGCAACTATTATGATGTAAATTTATCACATCAAGGTGACACAATTACACAACTTGTAGTTCCAGCCGCAAGCGCAAAACCGAATACCTTTAACGGCAATGATGAATCAGGAAGTTATCAGGCTGTTGTCATCCTTTCTTATAATTAAAAAATATTTAAACGTCAATTGTTGAAGGCTTAAAAAAATGAAAAAATACAATATATTTTTACTACTATTAATATTTTGTTTATCAATCTCAACATCTAAAACATATGGTGCTCAAACACCTGTTACAAAATTAAGTGCCACAAATGGTGAGATAAAATCAATAACAACAACAGGCGGACAGTTAAGTGCAAGCATTGATACACAAGATGGGAAATTAAGCAATGCATTAACACCCGGGTTTTTAATAACATCAAATTCAAATACACAAAAATCATTACAATTGACTGCTACTTGTAACACTCAAGAAGGTGCTGTTAATGCATTTTTTTTCCCGTTGTTTAGTCTTGATTATCACTATATAGCTCTTACCAATTCAGATGTATTACCCCCATCACATTGTGTTGATTGTGTTAAAAAATTTAATGGTGCTTTAAATTGTGATAATAACCCAAATGTAATTGCCTATCGTATGACCAATTTAGAAAATGTACCAAATGTTATGGATGTATACTATGACAATAACTACAATCGCTGGGATATTACTTTGTTAAAACGCGGGGCAATACCACTAAATATTGAAATACCTTCTGGTGAAATTCCTTTAACAAACACATACTCAACATGTGATGAAGCTGGAAGTTATCAAGCCACAATTACATTATCTTTTATTTAAGCACAAATTTATAAATGGAGGCTTTTTTGTTTTGAAACTTTTTAAATTCTTACTTATTTTCATATTTCTTATTGCAAATAAAGCACAAGCTGATACAATTGCAGTTAATAATCTTTTAGTCGAAGTTACACCAACCATTTCAGTTGATATATCGGGTAATTTTACGACAAATATTGACCCTGATAGCGGCAATTTAGGGTCAAATTTAAGTATTAATTTTTTAGTTGCGTCAAATGAAAGTATAAATAATATACAGCTTAAAGCAATAGTAAATGATTCAAATAGCACAGCTTATAGCGCCTTTGCATCAAATCATAGCGGTATATCAAGTCAAAGTCAATATTACATAATATTTGCAAACAATACATATCCTCCAAGTGCAAGTGCCATAAATGATTGCAAACTATCTAATTCAAATTCACTTAATAATGAAGAAGCAATTGCATATTCAGGCTCTTTAAATATTGATAACTCAGGAACAGTTGAATACCAAACTGATGGAAACAACCAGGCATTTTATAATTGTAGTGTTAATGAGGGAAATACAAATATTTCCCTAAATATTTCACCAACACCAAAACCCGGAACTTACGATAGTCAAACTGCTTTGGATGGCAATAATACATTTGAAGTTTTAGTGTATCTGGATAATATACCATAATGTTAAAGTTTTTAAGTTCGATATTTTTGTTCTTTATAATTTTTATTTCAAATATAAATTTTTGTTATGCATATGAAAATTTAGTTTCATTACTCAATGTTGATAATGAAAATGAATATGAAATTGAAATTGTGGCTCAAAATAATGAAATTTATCTTCCACTAAAGGTTATTCTGGATTTATTTAATATAAGCTATACTCAAAACCATGCTCAAAAAAGCATAAGTTTTGGTGAGTTTAGAATAGCCAATAATACATTATATAAAAATAATAATAAACTAAATTATAAAATCTTTTATATTAAAAGTGGAATTACTGATATTAAAAATGAATATTTTATCGTTGATAAAGCGTTTTCTCAAATTTTGGGGTATGAATTTACTTCGGATTTAATAAATTTTATTACATATGTTAAAACTAAAGATGATATTGTTGTTGAAAATAATAAGGAACTCAATGAAAAAGCATTCAAAGGGTTTTTAGTTAAAGAAGAAAAAAAGGCCAAAGGTTATGATGACATTTATTTGCCCAAAAAACAAAAAGCAATAACATTTGATAGTGTCACAGTAAGGCAAAGTATGCTATCGGATACTTATTCTCAAATATATCAAAACAATCGTGATACAAATTTAAACTACAATAACAATTTAAATCTTACATTAAATGGCAAAATAAAATCAGGGGATTATTCGCTTGAACTTGGCACAAATAGTTATAATGATAATCTTTTAGGCTTTTCAGGCATTACTCCTCAATATCGAAATAAAACAGAAAATTTTGAATATACAATTGGCAAACCTCAAAGCTGGGAATTTGATGGTTTTTCAATGTCACACGATATTTTAGGTGTCCAGATAAAAGATATTGATAATAAAACATCTCAAAAAGCTGATATACAAAAATTAGAAGGAAAAGTAAGCAAAGGTTCAATTATAAAAGTTTCAATAAATGATGGTGAATTTATAAAAAATCTCGATACTTATAATGGTTATTATACTTTAAAAAACCTTAATTATTATAACAAAATAAAAAATATAAAATTAAATGAAGTTATGTCAAATGGCAATGTTCGTGAAATTTTAAATATCGATTATGAAAAAAGAAATAATACAAAAGATTTTACCTCAAAAAAAGATATAATAGCGGGAATTTCCGGCTATCAAAACCGTATTTTTGCAATGAATGATTATATTTATGAATCCAATGCAAAAAAACTTGTTTTAGGAACAAAATATGAAAAACCATTAAATGATAAAGTAACTTATGAAAGTTTTTTAATAGCTGATAGCATTTTATCCCAAAATAGTGATAGCCGTTATTTACAAAGTATTTTTGGCAATAAAAACTATTTAAATTTTACAAATTTCCGCAATCCCAACAACTATCAAGGGATTACCCAAATGAATGTATTAAATATAAATCATAATAAAAAACTTGATTCGAAATTTTATTTAGGCTTAAGTCAAAATACAACGCAAATTGAAAATCTTTCAAGCGGACCTGGTTATTATTTAAAGTGGGAATCATGTTTTAACCCAGATAATAAAACACAGATAAAAGGAAGTGTTTTTTCATCATCAAAAGATTTTTATGTTGCAGGCAATATGTCAAATGGCGGATTTTATTGGGACAGATTAGGCGGGAATGTTAGCCTTTCAACGACAATAAAAAAATGCATGTTTCAAGGTAGTTATTCAAAGTATCTAACTAATTTTTCTGACTATTTTAATGGTGGAAAAATGGAAATTGACGATTATAGTTTATATTTTCGTACAAATTTCCAAAAAATCCCAAATTTAAATATAAAGTTAACAAATAAAGAAGGTGCTAATAATATTGGCGAAATCCAAACAGGTATGTTTGAAGCGTCAATATCAAAACGATATAAAAATATAAATATAAACACGGGAATTAGACAAAATAACTATAAAAATGTATACAATCAATCTGATTTTATAAATTATACCTCAAAATATCAGGATATTTATACTGATATAAGTTTTCCAATCGGCAAAAAATTTGGTAATGCAACAATATCACATAATATAGTTAAAACAAAATCTAATAATGTGAAAAACGATTATAAACAAATCAAAATATCATACAATACTCCAATGATAAAGGATATAAGTTTAAATATAAATGCAGGATACCATTATAGTGGAACAAATAAAGGTACCGATTTAGGAATTGGCATAACCAAACGTCTAAAATCGGGCTCAACAGTGAGTCTTGCATACCATTATAGTGTAGTTCCTTTTGTTATGATAAATAACATTTATATCCCCTCAAACATGCGTCATAGTGTTAATGTTGATTTTGGCGAAGTTTATGGATTTGGGGATAAATCAATTGAGCCAATTGGCTTAAACAATATAAATAAAGGTAAAGTTATTGCAAAAACATTTCTTGATTTAAACTTAAATGGAATAAAAGATGAAACAGAACCTTATATTGCAAATATACCAATAAAGTTTGAAAATATTCACGAACCTGTCTTTACAGATAAAAACGGGTCAACCAAAATTGTTCCGCTTGAAGAGGGGATATATAATGTGAGTCTATGCGAAGATAATTTGCCTACATTTTTAAATATCCATAAAAATACTAAACCAAGTCGTTATGTAAAAGTCGAAAATGGAAACGTGACACCAATTGAATTTGGTTTAATAAGCTCATCAGGTCAAATAGAAGGCACAGTGACAATAAAAAACGAATATGGTGAATATTTAAAGTTTAACGACCTTGTTGTTAGTATTTTTGATGCAAATAATAAAGAAATTGATTATACAAATCTAAATGATGATGGAACATTTTCTTTTTCATCTTTAGCACCAGGTAAATATCAAATAAAAATAGTTGACGAGCTGCTTGAATTATTAAAAATTGAACCAACAATGGAAACAAAAAACTTTATTGTTGAAATCCCCTGCAAATATGAAGATTTTGTTATTGTTGATGATGTGAATTTAGAGTATATTTACAAATTATAAAAAAACGAATACTTAAAAAAGTATCCGTTTTTCTGAAGTTAACTTAAAATGTAATTTTTAAGCAGCAATAAGTTTATTAACAGCTTTTGTAACACGAGATTTTTTGCGACTTGCAGTATTTTTATGCAAAATACCTTTTGAAACTGCTTTATCGCATAATTTATATAAATTTGATAATTCAAGCTTCAAAGCATCCATATTTTTTTCACTTGCAAGTTTTACCACTTTTTTAACGGCTGTTTTTATTGAAGATTTAAAAGCAACGTTTCTCAATCTGTTACGTTCTGCTATTAAAATTCTTTTCTTTGCTGATTTAATATTTGCCATTTAGTTTCTCCTTAAGTTCAACTAGTTATAATACATTTAAAAATCTGCATTTAACATGTTGAGGATTTGATGATAAGTAATATATAATTATAATACACTAAAAAATCTTTATGTAAAGCATTTATTAACAAAAATAATACTTAAATTTTAGTTGATAAAGAAGGCGCAAGTTCAATAAATTTACGAACCAAATTTGAATCCCACTGAATATTTGACCCGATACGAAGAATTTCACACGCTTTTTCAATACTTAAACCTTTTCGGTAAGGTCTATCCGAAATCAATGCATGATAAGCATCAGCAACGGCTACAATTCTTGCAACAAGGGGGATATTTTCTCCTTTTAGCTTATCAGGATAACCTGACCCATCATAATGCTCGTGATGATATTTTACAATTGGTATTAATTTATGAAGCGAAGAATTTGATTTTAATACCTTTTCAGCACCAATAACAGGGTGTTCTTTCATTATTTTCCATTCTTCATCAGTAAGTTTGTCTGTTTTCTTTAAAATATGCTCTGGTATTCCTATTTTGCCGACATCATGAAGCAAAGCACCAAGTTTTATCTGTTCCACTTCTTTTTCAGGAAGATTTAAAGCACGCGCAAGAGCCTCACTATATCTTGATACCGACAAAGAGTGTCCTTTGGTATACTCATCTTTTGCATCAATAGCAGACGCTAAAAGTGTCACCAAATCAATCAAATGAACTTGTGATAATACATCTTCATTTTTTATTTGATTAACAAGTTCTTCTTCAAAATTTGCACCCATGTGACTATATTGTTTTGTTAAAACTGATGCATATGATTTTAAAGCATCTTCATCCCAAAACTTAAACTGTGACGATGTTATAATAGCTGATTCACCTGTTTCATAAGCCTTGCTTTTTGATATATACATTGCTTGTTTTGCAAGTGAAAATACTTTTTCAACTTCCATATCTTCAATATTATGACTTATTGTTGTTACACCTATTGATACTTTTATAGGTCCAACATCATCAACGTTTTGACAGGATAGAGAATATTTTATCCGACCACTAAATTCATTAGCTTCATTTTCATCAGTATTGGGCATTATTATGCAGAAATCATCTGATACATAACGTGAAGCATAATAATTATCTATATTTATAAGTTCTTTTATTTTTTTTGCAACAATTTGGATTATTTCATCACCTTTTTGACACCCAAATTCTTTATTTATTGACATCATATTATTTATATCAAGCATTAATATTGATAAAGGGTAATTTTCATTTTTTGCTTTTTCTAGTTCAACATTACATATTTGCTGAATCTTGCGGTAATTATATAACCCGGTTAAAGAATCATTATCTGCATTTTGTATTACTTTTTGTTCTAGAGTTCTATTTTGCACAAACATACCCATCATTGTTGAAATAAGTTTCAATTCTTCAAGTGGTACATTTTTATTTTGACTGCCAAATAAAATCACTCCCTTTGTTTCATTTTTATTTACAATCGGTATTATAAAACAATGGTCCTGCTTCAAATGTAAGACTGACAAAAATGATGAATCATCACAAACAATTATTTCATTATTTAAATATGCTTTTACAACAGGATTTATATCATTTGTTGTTAATAGTCTATTTGAATAAACACTATCAAGTTTATCAATAAGTTTTAGATTTATACAATTTTTTTGTAAATTTAAAAGTCCTAATGCTGTATAATTTGTGTTCAAACAATTAGAACAAAGGTTATGAACTGAATAAAAGACCTCGGATACGTCATCTTTTGTTGAAAATATTTCATTTATTATTGATACAAATTCATTGATATCAACTTTTTTCGCAACCTTGTTTGATGAACTATAATATCCGCCATAAAGTCTATTGTTTGCATTTGTTGATAAATTTAAACTGTTTATCTTATTGACAATTGAAGAGCCTATTGGATTTGAGCTTTCACCTTTAAGTCTATTGCTTACTTTTTTGTCAGTCTTTAATTGTTCATTATCGTTATATTTATTTTTTGAGTTAAATTTTGAAAACAATTCAATTTACACCTTTTTCAAATTTTTA
>USEW01000075.1 GCA_900553845.1 uncultured bacterium | reverse complement strand
TAAAGATTTTATAATAATGTTATCTATTATTGGAAAGAATAAAAAAGAGATGTCAATATATTTATTGATGTCTCTTTTACTAATTTTTCTTCTTCCTTTTGTGTCACATCAACACTTAAGGAAGTTTTTTTATGTTAAAATTTATATTATAAATGCTTATCCTTGGGGTTAAAATTGAAAAAAATTTTAGTTGTTTTATTTATTTTAAATATATTTGCAAATAATTCATATGCAATAGTATCGGGAACTATTGAAAAGCATAAAATGCTTGATTTAGCTGATTGTATAAATTTGGCATTAAAAAATAGTCCACTAATAAAAAAATCTAAATTAGAATATGAAACAAGTAAAAATAAAACAAAAATTTCAAAAGCCCAATTTTTTCCAAGAATTGGTCTTTCAACTGGTTATAATATAAATTCAACATCAACGAATAAAAATTCATATTCAAACAACAATTACAACCTGGAAACGACATTGAATCAACTTATTTGGGATTTTGGTAAAACTAATGCAGATATAAATATGCAGAAATTTAACACAATTAGTGCTTTATATAATTTTAATAATGTTGTATTAACTACAATATATGACGTTAAGGTAAATTATTATGGTGTTTTGGCTGCAAAATTTGCTATGGATATAAGTGAAGCAAATGTTCAAATAAATGAACGCAATTACCAAAAAATAAAAGCTTTTTTTGAAGAAGGGTTGAGATCTAAAATTGACTTAGTGAATGCTGAAGTTAACTTAAGTGATTCAAAAATTTCTCTTGTACAAGCTAGGAATAAATTTAAAAATGCACTAATTAAACTAAATAATTCAATGTATGATGTAAATTTGTTAAATTATCATTTGGAAAATGTTGAAATTTTTGAGGACGAACAAAATAAGTTTGCACCTGTTGATTTAACTCACTGTGCTATTAGTAACTATCAAACTGTTGATTTAACGACTTTGCCTCCTGATATAGATGATGCTTTTTTAACAAGTCAAGTTAAAAGAATTGATACAATTGAAAATTATAAACTTGAAAAATTTAATCAAACTTTAGAACAATCTATTGAATATGCATACAAAAATAGACCTGATTTAAAAGCTTATGACGCTACATTAAATGCAATGGAGGAATCTTTAAAGTACGTAAGACGTGAATATTATCCACAAATAGGTGTACAGGCAGGTTATGGTTTTCGTGATGAAAATAATGCTAATTCTTTTAATGTTGCAATTAATTTATCAAGCAATGTAAATATACTTGCAAAAAAATATGAAATTGATAATGCAAAAATTCAAACAGTTATTGCAAAAACAGATATAGAATTAACTCGTGAAAATATATTTTTTGAGGTACAAAATTATTATATAAATATGATTGAGCTTGAGAAACAAGTTCCCTTGCTTGCTATTAAAGTAAAGCAAACTTTTGAAAACTATAAGCTTGCTGATGGAAGATACTCTGTGGGGCTTGGCGATTTTATTGAACTTCAGGATGCAATTAATAACTACAATAATGCGCAGCTTTCATATATTGAAGCAATTTATAATTATAATGTTGCTAAAGCCAATTTAGAAAAATCAATTGCCAAACCATATGATGGCATAAGTTATACAGTTGATGATGTAACAATAGAAAAAGGGAAAAACAACAAATAAAAGGAAAATTAATAAATCATGCTTAAGAAAATTATAATATCGATATTCATTTTAATATTAATTATATTTCTTTTGATATCTTTTTTATCAAAAGATAAAAAGATTTTTTATAAAACTGATAATTTACAAAAATGTACAATTAGCCAAACTGTTGAAGCTTCAGGCACTATAAATCCTGTTAATATTGTAAGTGTTGGTTCAACTGTTTCAGGTTTAATAAAAGAAATTTATGTTGACTTTAATAGCGTAGTCAAAAAAGGACAAATTCTGGCACAAATAGATCCTGCCATTTTTGAAGCAACTGTAAAACAACAACAAGCCGCAATTATAAATGCAAAAGCTAACCTCGTTAAACTTCAGGCAAGTGCAGAATATAGCCGTAAAACATATAATCGGTATCAAAATCTTTATAAAAGAAATTTTATATCTAAAAATGATTTAGATCAGGCAAAAAGCACTTACCAAGCAGATATGGCACAAATAGAAGCTGCAAAAGCTCAAATAGTTCAAGCACAAGCTCAATATAAAACAGCTTTAACGAATTTAGGTTATACGAAAATAACAGCACCTGTTGATGGTATGATAATATCTCGTGAAATTGATGTGGGTCAACCGGTTGCCGCAAGTTTTCAGGCTCCTGAATTATTTACGATAGCTCAAGATTTGAAAAAAATGCAAATTGAAGTAAACGTTTCTGAAGCTGACATTGGTAAAGTTGAAAATGGTCAAAGTGTAATATATACACTTGACGGCTATCCGGATAGTGAATTTGTTGGTAAAGTTACTCAAGTTAGAATTTCGCCAACAACTGTTTCAAATGTTGTTACATATAGCGTAATTGTTGAAGTTGAAAATGAAGATTTAAAACTCAAACCTGGCATGACAGCGAATGTAAAAATTATCACAAAAAAAGTTGAGGATGTATATTGTGTTGCAAATAGTGCTTTAAAAGTAAATATTAATAAAAAAAATGAAATAATAAAATATGAAAATCCTGGAGTTTGGATTCTTGACAATAAAACACCAAAACGTGTTGAGGTTGAACTTGGAATAAGTGATGATGAAAAAACACAAATTGTAACTAATAAATTAAAATCTGGCGATAATATAATTATTGGAATAATGGATGAAAAATCAAAAAAAGAAGCAGGGCAAAAACGTAAAATGCCAATGAGGATGTTTTAATTTTGGAAAAAAAGAAGATTATTGAAGTAAAGAATGCAATAAAAACATATCAAAGTGGTGATGAGAAATTTAATGCTTTAAATGATGTTTCATTAACAGTTTATGAAGGTGAATTTGTAGCTATAATGGGTGCATCAGGAAGCGGAAAATCAACTTTTATGAATATGTTAGGCTGTCTTGATAAACCCAATAATGGTAGTTATTATTTGGATTCAATTGATGTTTTAAATAAAGATCAAAATGAACTTGCAAAAATACGAAGTCAAAAGATGGGATTTGTTTTTCAAGGTTTTAACTTAATATCACGCACATCAGCTATTGATAACGTATGCTTGCCAATGATATATCTGGGAATTGATGAAGAAACACGGATAAAAAAGGCTAAAGAAGCCTTAAAAATAGTTGGTTTAAGCGGTCGGGAAAATCACTTACCAAATCAAATTTCAGGCGGACAGCAGCAGCGTGTGGCAATAGCACGTGCAATAGTAAATGATCCGCCATTGATTTTAGCAGATGAACCAACAGGCAATTTAGATACTAAAACAAGTATTGAAGTTATGGAATTTTTTGTTTCGTTAAATGAAAAAATGAATAAAACAATTGTTTTGGTGACTCATGAGCCCGATATTGCCGAATTTTGCAAAAGAGTTGTTACTTTTAAAGATGGCAACATAATTTCTGACGTTGTTAAAGAAAAGGTAATTTAAAAATGGATATAAAATCAACATTAAAAATGGCGTTAGTATCTTTAAAAATAAATAAAATGCGCTCAATATTAACAAGTTTGGGAGTGATAATAGGTGTAAGTTCGGTAATAATAATGCTGGCTGTTGGTGAAGGTGCAAGTCAAAAGATAGCAAAAGACATGGAATCAATGGGCAGCAATTTGTTAATGATACATAGTGCCGCAGCTACATCTGGTGGTGTGAGAATGGGTCGTGGCACAAAACCTACCTTAACTTTAAAAGATGCAGAGGCAATTAAAAAAGAGTGCACAGGATTATTTGGGGTATCACCTACATCAAAAGAAACTCAACAATTGACATATGGAAATCAAAACTGGTCAACAAGTGTAACAGGTACAAATCAAGAATATATATATTTGCGTGATTGGGAAATTCTATACGGCAGGAATTTTTACAATGAAGAATTAAAAAATAGTTCAAAAGTTGCAATTATCGGTGATACCGTAGCGAGTGAGCTTTTGGGTGATGTAAATCCTGTGAATAAGACAATTAGAATTGGCAATGTTCCTTTTAAAATTATTGGTTTATTGAAACCCAAAGGTCAAAATGGAATGGGACAAGATGAAGATGATGTTGTTTTTATCCCGATTCTCACAGCACAAAAGAAAGTTTTTGGGGCTGCGTTACCCGGAACTGTTAATATGATAATTGTAAAAGCGGCTAATGATAATATTTTAAATGATGTTGAGCTACAGATAATTGAAATATTAAGGCGACGTCATCGAATTGGTGCAAATGGTCTTGATGATTTTGAAGTGAGAAATTTAGCACAAATGCAAGAAACAATAAAATCATCAGCACGCACTATGTCGATATTATTGGGTGCAATAGCATCAGTATCGTTAATGGTTGGTGGAATAGGAATAATGAATATAATGCTTGTTTCAGTAACCGAACGGACAAAAGAAATAGGCATTCGTATGGCTATTGGAGCAACTACTTTTGACATTAGGCTTCAATTTCTAATTGAATCATTACTGTTGTCTTTGTTTGGCGGATTAATTGGAGTTATAATTGGCGTTTTTGGTTCACTTTTAATCCAGATTTTGACAGGCACAAATATTTTTATAACCGGGTTTTCTATAATAATATCGATTGGTTTTTCAGCATTTATTGGAATAACATTTGGTTTTTATCCAGCTTGGCGTGCATCATTGTTAAATCCTATTGAAGCTTTAAGATATGAATAAAAGTGTAAATTTTTGTTAATTTTATAAAATTTTTGTTAATATTTCTTTATTAATTTTTGTAAAAACTATTATAAAATATTAATTTTTGTAACAATTTTATTAAAAACGAGTAAAAAATATAAAGTTATCTGTTCAAATAGCCGATAGACAATATGTAATATCGTATGGAGAAAAAGTCAGAAAATGGGAATGGCAGCTTCACAAGCTAGATTGTTATTATTGACTGCAAGAAAGTCTGATTTGCAGTATCAATCAACATGCTTGAATCAAGGCAAGCTTATATGTGCTATGCAAGCAAGTGATGCTGCTGCTAAATATAGTGCCAGAAAGAATAACAACATGTTCACAATAACAACAGCAGATAATAATCAGGCGGAATTAAGCTTTACTTCAATCTCGAATGCTGGTCTTTCTATTGTGAATGCAAGTGGAAAAACTGTTATACCATCTTATTACAAAGGTAATAATGAAGCTATTGCTCAAAAATTAGGAGCAAATCACCCTGCCGTAAATTCATACTTGGGTGAATTTACATCAGTTGATAAGCTTCAAAAATCTAATATAAATCTAACAGATACAATACCTATGTACGATAACACTGGTGAATTTGAACAAAAAACTCTTCAAAAATATAAAACAAAAGAACAAAATGTTTATAGTATTAATGGTATTGAACAATCTTATGATTCACTGACTACATATTTACAAGTATCCTCTAGTGAACAGATTAGCAAATTATCATCATTCTTTAACAGCAACAGTGCTTATGGTTTGGTGTTATCCAATAATAATAACTTTGATAATTATAATAGTAGTTCCAATAGTAGTAATTCTAATTATACCATTCTTTCTAATAGTGAGTGTCGTTCTACAGAAACTATTACTAAACAGTTAAATGCTACGTTTGCTTCTGAATTTGGTAAAAATATTAATACCTCAACTAATGTAGGTAGATTAAACAATACACTTATGGGTGGCAATGACAAAAAAGGTGTTATTAAAAAATATACATCATACCAAAATAGAGAATTTCAGGAGGTGGTTACTTGGGGTAAGTCTAATGCTGCAATAGCCAGTCATATTAATAGTAACAATTCTGGTAACGATGAGATAGATTACGTATCAAATGCTGAACAGTTTATTACTGCTTTATTAAAACACTCTACAGTTGATGACAATGATGATATTTCTTCAAATGCCAACATCATGCTTCTTAATGACATTGATTTGGATGATTTGTTGCAAACCGATGGAAATGGTGGACTTAAAGAGTTTATAGAAAAAGAAATGTCATCTTGTTTGGGTGAGGACGAGTTTAAAGCATACAACACTGCTTTAGATAATATAAAAAAATTGGGTGATATTGACACTAAACGAGATAATGCAAATATTGAAATTAGAAAAGATTTAACTCAAAATATTTCTTCAACTTTTTTAAATCTTGCCAAGGCTTATGGTTTTGACACTAATGGGTGGACAGATTCTGATGGTTCTATTATCGATTGTTATACTAGTGGTGGTGTTAATAAAGGCAGTTTGAATGCTGATAACGTAATAAATAGGCTTGCAAAATATAATCTTGATGATGACAATCTTTCCAAGAGTCAACAAGAATTAGTTAAACTGGCTAGAGATGCTCAAAAAATACTAGCTATGGAACAAAAATTTTCCACCTATGAAAATGGAACATTAAGCGATGTTCAATGTAGTGATAAAAATGAAATAACACTATCCGACAACTCTAAAGTGTCTAAAGCTGATTTGAATAACTGGGATACAATTATAGCAAAACTCACAGAAACAGCAACAAATGCAAAAGATTTATTATCATCATCAATAGAGGGTACTATAAGTAAATCAACTATCAAAGGTGATGTACTTGGAAAAATTTGGGACAAATATTTTAGTGATACGACAAATGACAAGTTCAAGGAAACATTTACAAACTTTATTCAAATTGATAAATTCTCTGGTTCGATTGGTGGCGGTGGGTTCGCTATAAATAATCTTAAAATGCATGGAACAGAGGAAGCTAGCATGTTTGGTACTTTAGAAAGTGCTACTTTGCATGGCATTTATATGGAAAATGCTAATGTTCTTACTGATTCAAAAGATGTTTATAAATCTGCTATATTGGCTCAAAATGTTACAGGTAACTCATATACTCTTGTGAGTGTTAAAGGTAATTCACTTGCTCAGGCACAGACAAAATATGATAAATATGATGCTAATGCCAATGCATATGATAGATATGCTAATATGCTATCTGAGGGGTCACATAGAGAACGATATGCAAGTTTGGTGTATAACGATAAGAGAAGTGCGCAGAATCTTATAGATACTTACGATAATTTATTCGGTTCAGAAAATCCACCAATTAAAAGTGCTAATGGGGGAGAATTTTATTTAACCGGATGGAATTTTGAGGCTATGACAAATCTAGATGGAATGAGTGTGGTGACATCTGCAGATTATGGAGTTATTGCAACAGGTATTAGAACAGATGCTGACACTACAGACAAGAACAACGCAAGTGTGACATTCTCTTCTAAGCGTAATAATAATTTAGGTGCGTATGCTTCAGAAGCCAGAGATGTTAGACATAGCTCACCACCACAAAGTAAGAATTCAGAAAATGTTCTAACAGCATTGTTTAAAGCAGCAGAAACGATAGTTGACTCAGGACGCAGTGATGCTAATAATGGTAAGATTCGGTTATATAAAGAAACAACAGAAACTGTTACAACAGGTGAAGAAATTGACGGTTGGGATGCAGACATTAAGGATAGTGATTGGGATGTTCTTCGTGAAAATGAAGACGGAACAGTGACACTTGTTGCAACTCATGGAGAAAAGACAGAGGACTATACTTATTTTGAAGAAATTCGAAAATTTTATGAAGATCAAGGAGTCAGTGTTACAACAGAGGAAAATGATGGCTTTTTAACATATACTATTGAAGGAAATTGCGTAGATATTGCATATAAAGCTCAGTATGAAAAATACAAAGAACTTGAAGAAACTAACGAATGCAAGTTTAAAGATACAACCAACTACCTTATTATCCAACAACGTGAACAAATTAACGAAATCGACGAAAGCAAAATCTGTTTCGTTGATAATTTCGATTCTGTCATCGATGCTAAACTTAAAAATGGAGAATGGTTCATTCAAGGCGCCTCGCTTGAAGATGAAACTAAATTAGTAAGAAAAGATCTTGAAGAAGTAGGTATATTCGAAACCACTGATGAACAAGCCGATGCCATCGCCGAAGCTGAATACCAACGCGAAATGCGTGAAATCGAACTCAAAGAAGAACAGTACGATGCGCAAATCACAAAAATCGAAAATGAACTCAAAGCCATCGAACAAGACATCGAAAACCAAAACAAAATCCTCAAAGCCTCCATCGAATCTGGTTACTCTACTGGTACGGGTTAGGTAGAAAATATTATACCAATCCTTCCTTTATAGCCTTTACCGCAGCCTGTGTTCTATCATCTACAACAAGTTTCTGTATGATATTGCATACATGTGCTTTTGCTGTATGTTCACTTATTGTCAATATATTGGCTATTTCATTATTTGATTTTCCATCAACTACAAGCTTGAGTACTTCATATTCTCTTTCTGTTAAATTTGAATGTTTTGCCTTAAATTGTGCTCTTGTCTGGATTTTTTTCGGGATAATACCATTGTTATTTGTTCTTATAATATCAACTATTTCTTTCGAAAGCCACATAGCTCCTTCGTGAACAGATTTTATAAGCATAATTAAACAATCAGTTGAGATATCTTTTATAGCACAGCCTTTAACACCAAGTGTTAATATATCATTGATTATGTTGAGCTCTGAATCCTGTACAAGGGCAATTATTTTCTGATCTTCGTTTACTTCAAATACTTTTTTAATGAATATTGCAGGATTCATGTCGCTTAACATTAAATCAACAATTATTATATTTGGTTTATAAATTTTTTGTTTTTCGATTGTTTCTTTACCATTTCGGGCTTCAGCAATAACTTCCAGTTCTTCAAAATTGGCAAATAACGCTTTAAGTCCGCCGCGTACAAGTT
>USEW01000074.1 GCA_900553845.1 uncultured bacterium | reverse complement strand
CTGCTTTTAAATTAGATAATATTATAGGTAAAACCATTTTATCTATTAACACAGAGCCTATTATGGAGAAATTAGCTCCGTATATATATGCGTTTAGTGATTTGCCGGATTATAAAGACATTGCTAACAATTTTTTTACGCGCGTAACTAATTTTATCGTAAATTATATAATTGCGACTACAATAGAAATAAAATTAAAATTAATTGACGATGCAATTATAAAACAAAAAGAGCAACTGACAAAACTTGAATACAAAGAGCCAGAAATTAGTGAGGAAGAACGAAATAAGCTTCTTGAAAAAATATTACTTGAAGAAAGTCAGAATAATATAGAAATAAAAGCACAAAAAGGTAAATCTGTTAAAAAAAAGAATAGAAAAAAACAAATTAAACCACAAATACACAATATTGATACAAAACAAGACATAAGTTCCAAACAAGATTCTAATATGCTAGTTGACCAAGCTTTTGTAGGTAAAACTTTTGTTGAAGAAGAAAAATGTTTGGATATTGTTGATAAAAGTGAGATTGGAAAAGAAGAATTTATACTTAAAGATAAAGTTGTGAATTTAAGAAATGGTAATCATTTTATACAAGATATAAGATATAATTTCGGTGATATTGAACATGACTATAACATTGTATCAGAAGAATTAACTAATTTTTTCTTCAATAAGCTTATGTCGTCAAATAAACTTCATAAACAAGTTAGTGATAAAATTAGTGATGCTGTCTTTTTTAGCAACCAACATTTTGTAGGTTCTTTTTTATGCAGATTTCAGGAAGAAAATAAAGATGCAACTTTAGAGGACTGTGTTAATGCTTGCATTGAAATTTTAAATGATGGTGCAATTTTACATTCAAGTACACAACGCGATAAAACAAAATTAGAATTATACTTACCTAAATATAAAATGACAATTCCTTTTAGCCTAAATTACGATACAAATAAAATTTATTTTAAAACAATGTTCATGCAAAAGGATATACAGAACTGTCGAAGAGCTGTTCAAAATCCTGCAAATAAGGATAAATATGCATATTCATGGTTAAGTGGCATGCATGCCTATTTAACCATGAGTCAAAAGCCTCAATATTATACTCTAAATGATTCATTTGGAGTTATAAAAGAGCTTCATGAACGCAAATATATTATATAATAAAATGAGGAAACTTGTATACTTGTTTTAAACGTTAAACCTGACAATTGTGTTTTTTATCGTATTCAATACGTCCAATAAGTTTATTGATTTTTTTAGTAGTTTCAATAAACTGTTCAATATTTAAACTTTGAGCACCATCAGATGAAGCATTATCCGGATCATGATGGACTTCAATCATTAAACCGTCAGCTCCAGCAATTAAGCTTGCTTTTGCCATTGGTTCAATTAAGTATCTGCGTCCTGTGCCATGACTTGGGTCTGCAATTATAGGTAAATGCGAATATTTTTTTATTATTGGTATTGAAGCTAAGTCCATAGTGTTTCGAGAGTATTTATTGTCAACACCTTTAATTCCCCGTTCACATAATATAACATTTGGATTCCCGTTGCATAATATATGTTCAGCAGCAAGTAAAAATTCACAAATAGTAGCAGCCGCACCACGTTTTAATAAAACAGGTTTATTTGTTTTACCCAATGCTTTTAAAAGTTTAAAATTTTGCATATTACGTGCGCCGACCTGAAAAACATCAGCATATTCATTGACAAGCGGTATATCAAGTGTGTCCATGACTTCTGTTACAACTAAAAGTCCTGTTTTCTCACGAGCTTGAGCCATATATTGTAATGCTTTTTCTTCTAATCCTTCAAAATCATATGGTGACGTTCTTGGTTTAAAAGCGCCGCCTCGAAGAAATTGACATCCCATTTCTTTAGCAGCTTGTGCAACAGCTATTAATCCGTCTATATCCTTTTCAACAGAACAAGGTCCAACCATCATAACCGGTCGGTTTGCTCCTCCTATTTTTACACCATTTGAAAATTCAATTACCGTATCTTCACTTTTACCTTCTCGTGAAGCCAATTTGTAAGGTTCTTGTATTGATTTTACGTCTCTTACACCTTCATATGAAAGAAGTGAATTTGGATCAAAAAGTCGTTTATCTCCAATAGCTGCAATAACTGTCATAACATCACCATGGTTTAGTTTTATTTTAAATCCTTTATTCTCTAAAACTTTTACCACATTATTAATATTATTTTGACTAGCTTTTGGTTCCATTACTATAATCATTTTTAACCCTCGATTTTTTTATTTATACAGTAACTAATTCTTTTTTATTGGCTAATATTTTATTGTAAACCGATTCACAAATTACAAAATCATTACCAACTACAACATTTTCCAACGTTACATTTGACTTTATAGAAACATTGTCCCATATTATAACATTTTTGATCTTTACATTTTCACCAATTTGACAATTTTTGCCAATAACACAATTTCCTTCGATTTCAAGACTTTTGGGCAAATTATTTATATTTGTGTTGCTAATTAATTTTCCGTTACCTAAATTTAAAATGTTGACATTATTTAGAATAATAGATTTATTGAAAACATCGTTATTACATTTTATATACTCGTCAATTGTACCAATATCTGTCCAATAACCTTTATAATTATATGTATTTATTTTTTCGTTACTTTTTAACAAAATTGGAAAAACGTTTTTTGCAAAATCAAAAAATATAAGCTCGGGGATAAAGTCAAATATACGTTTATTAAAAACATAAATACCTGTATTTATATAATTACTTAAAGCTTCTTCGACTTTGGGTTTTTCCTGAAATTTTAAAACAAAGTTGTTTTCGTCATTAACAATAACCCCATACTTAAAAACGTCTTTTTTAAGTATTTCTTTTGTAACGATTGTAGCTATAGCATTACTTTTAATATGTGCTTTTATTAAATCTTTTAAATTTATATCACACAAACCATCCGAGCTTAAAACAATAAAATTTTCTTCATCTTTAAAAAATGATTCACATTTTTTTAATCCGCCTGCAGTGCCTGATAAAGTTGTCTCATTTAAAAACTCAATTGGTAGAATAGTATTTTTTTTGTATAGTTCATGAATTTTATTAGCTAAATAATGAGTATTGGCAATAACTTTTTCAATTCCGCATGACTTTAGATTATTTAAAATTATATCCATACAAGCCTGATTGCAAACAGGTGTAATAGGCTTAGGAACTGTATTTGTAAGCGGCTCCAAACGAGAACCGACACCTGCTGCTAAAATCATTGCTTTTTTTACATTTTTTTGTGTATGCATAATTACTTATATTATCATATACATAAACTTTTTCAACAAATTTTATTTTTTTAGAATTTTAAATATACTTAATATGAGTATCCGAAGGAACTTATTTTATTTTTTAGAAATGGTCTATCAATAACAATTTTGTTCTTTATTTTTAAGCTTTATTGCGGAGGGGTATTTTTTATTAAGTTAACTTCGTAGCTTAAAATTTGAGCAATTAATTATAACAAATCTAATTGTTTACACCTGCGCATTGTTTAAATTTTTTGCATTCATTCATATTTTTTTTATATTGAAAAAAATATAAAAAATGATATAATAAAAAGGTAGGGCGTTAAATTCGGTTGGTACCCGATTTAACTTTTAGTTTCTACAGGTAATTTAATATTTAAGGGCTATAATGTACATTTTTCTTTCATTATATTGAAAATATGTACAAATGTAAAGTTTGTTAATGTGACTTTGGATGTTATAAATAATTTTTTCTATTTCTACTCTTTATTTTTAGGCTTTATTGTGGAAGGGTATTTTTTAATAAGTTTAACTTCATAGCCTAAAATTTGAGCAATTAGTTTGTATTCACCAGCTTTTAAATTGTTGCGAATGAGTTTTTGGGAAATTGTATGCATAGTATATAATTTACCGGTTTGTTTAGTCATTTCCTCAGCAAGTTGGGTCATTGTAACATTATTCTCAAATAACAAATATTTTATATCTGCTCTAATATTCATATCTTTATATTGACATATTATAAATATTTATGTAAAATTATATACATATATGAGAATAAATTCTCATATATACACACAAATGTTATAAAATTATTATATAAAAAAGGAGACATATGAAAAAGAATATTTTATTAATTTAAAGGCCTCCGAGCGGGGCAACTTTTGGTGGCAAAAGTTGCACAAAACCACAACCCGACTTGCCGCTCACATTCTCACTAAACTCAACTCAAGCCTGCGTGACTCGCGCACTTAGTGCACTCAAACAGACTTGACTTTGACGTTGTTTCGTTAAGTGATAATTGTTCGTGCCTGCATATGGGTTGCAAATATTGAGTTTATTCCACACTCTGAGTTTCTCATTTTTCCTTAAAAGGATAAGAGGAAATAATTAAAATAAAACCTTTCACCCCAAATAACAGTTACAGTTAATATAAATAAAGGATTAAATAATGAATAAATATAAAGTAAAAGAGTTAGAAAACGAACTATACCAGCAGGTTGAAAAGTCAACACCAGAGTATATAAAAAAAAGAAAACTTATTGATATTGAAAATAAAGAGGAATTTGTTTTCAAGTTAAAGCGAGAGTATCTTTATCCTTATGATGAGATAAACAATCAGGAAGGTTTAAACTTAAAAGAGTGGC
The DNA here is from genome assembly GCA_900553845.1 of uncultured bacterium. Taxonomy (GTDB): domain Bacteria; phylum Cyanobacteriota; class Vampirovibrionia; order Gastranaerophilales; family Gastranaerophilaceae; genus UMGS1477. The sequence continues at coordinate 4,235 of USEW01000074.1, read as the reverse complement.
TTATAAACTACGAAAAAGAAGCAAAAGTTTCAACAGCGGGTATACGCGGACCACAAAATATTTTATATCCAGAAGACACACGTTTCCCGATAAATATGATAGGCATAATGCTTGCAACTGTTGCAAAGGCGCTGGTTGCAAAAGAAAAATATGCAAATAAAGAAATATACAAAATAGCAGGACGCGAAGTCAGATACAACAGCAAGCAAATGCAGGAGCTTATAGCAAGGATACAAGCAGCACATAATATCAGAACACTAATAGCAAAAGACAGAAAAACAATTCCAATATGGCTTGCTTCATTTTTAGCATTTAAGCTTGACCTTCTTGGTGGCGAATATATAACATCAAGTCATGGAATAAGTGTAAAGAACGCTACAAAAGATTTAAATTCTCAGGGCAGTCAGTATTTGCCGGAAGAATCACTTGAATTTGTGAATAAAATAAAACAAATTTTTGAATACGCTGATAAAAACGGCAGCTATGATATAAAAATAGCAGCAAATGCAAGCGAATATATAGATGAAAAAATAATGACAAAACTTAATGACGGAATTGATTTATACTATGAGTATTTAAAATCAGGTGTTGCAAATGATGAAAATATTGAACTTATTAAAAATGCCAAATTAAAAACGGTTATTGAAAACGTAGGTGGAAGTGCATTCAGAACTCTGTCTAAATTGTTAGAAAAATTAGGTATTAACAATAGCTTTGAATGGTTTAATATTGAAGAAGACCCGTTTTTCCATGGTATAGGAAAATATGACCACGACCCAAAAGGCAACAAGGCTTTTTATGATTATTCAGTTGATGCTACTGTTTTATCTAAAAAACCCAATGGAGAATTTTATTTTCCTGTTATTGAAACTTTAGGTTATAAAGAAAAATTAAAAGACTATCCAATAGGAACCGGTATATTGATTACAGACCCGGACCACGACAGATTAACCGTTTGCCAGATTGAAGACAAAAGTAATTTAGAAACTATAAAAGAAGCCGGTATTGATTATGTTGTTTTAGATGAAAACAGAGTGCTTACTGTTTTAACTGCGAATCAATCTTTTTTGCTTATAATGGATTTTTGGTATAGCCAACTTAAAAAATCAGGAAAAGTTGACAACCATCCAAGATTTATAATAAAAACAACAGCCTCGGCTATGAGCTGGGATGAGTGGGCGCATAAAAATAAAATAAAAGTTGTAAACGTCCCTGTTGGTTTTAAAGAAATAGCAAATATTATGAAAAAAGTTGAAAAGCAGATTATTGATAATCCTGAAAAACCCGTTGTCATAACAGATGTATTTGGAAAAGATATAAATCTTGGTGTGAACCCGCGTCTTATTTTTGGCGGTGAAGAATCAGGCGGTATGATTATAGGAGCTGAAGAAGCAATAAAATCTAAAGCTGGACGATTTGCCATTGCTATGAGAGAAAAATCAGCAACAGAAGCCATTATTGTTGCAAGTGCTTTAATTTCTAAACTTAACAGCAAAAATAAAACTCTTTCCCAGGCTTTACTTTATCTTTTTGAAACAAATAAAATTATAGCAAAATATGATGTACGAGAAGATATTTCTTATTACAACGAATCCGAACCTGATATTAACGCTTTAAAACAGGCAAAAAAAGCTGGAGAGTTAAAAAGAACAGCAAATGATTTATTCTATTTGACTCTTGCTCTTGCTAAAATAGATAAAAAAATAACAATAAATGATGTTATTACAATATTTAACTCGCTTAGTTCAGGTCTTGATTTTTCAAACTTAAAGGATATAAAGTTTGTGGGTGACGGAACTTATCTTGAATTTACAGATAAATTTATTGAAATACGTCCATCAGGAACAGATGCAAAGACAAAAGCATACGGCTCCGGTGACGATAAAGATAATATAATCAAGTATGCAAGGTTCCTCGGTAACTATTCAGGCGATTTAAACAATGTCTATAAAAGACTTATAAGTGAAGAATATTATAACGAAGCTAAAGAAAGTTCGCTTAAACGATATTTAAATTTTGCAAACAAAGATAGCGGCGACAATAGTTTTATAATACCTGATTATTCCAAAACACTTTAATTTTATTATTTAAAGAGGCAGAAAAATATATGAACAATAAAAATACAAAAATACGTTATATAGGTCATAGCTGCTTTTATATTAATATTAATCAACAATATGGCGTTATTATTGACCCGTTTATAAAAAATAACCCGCTTGCCAATTTTGATTATAAACAGCATTTAATAACTCATATTTTTGTAACACATGCTCATGGCGATCATTATGGTGATGCAGTTGAAATATCAAAAGAGAAAAAAGCACCTATTTACACAATATTTGAACTAGCCAATCACGCTATAAAATCAAAAGCTTATGCTGTAGGAACCAATCTTGGAGGTGAATTAAATTTTGAGTTCGGTTCTTTAAAATTTTTAAACGCCCAACACTCGTCATCTTTAGACGATGGAAGCTATGGAGGCTGTCCGTGTTCTTTATTTATAAATATAAACGGTAAAAAAATATTGCATCTTGGAGACACAGCTTTACATAGTGATATGGAATTATATGGCAATATATATAAACCGGATATTGTTTTATGTCCAATTGGCGGATTTTATACAATGGGTATAGACGACGCTTTAATAGCAGCAGAAATGTTAAAACCTCGCTTTATTATTCCCATGCATTACAACACTTTTGAGACTATTAAAGCTGATGCTTACGATTTTCAGGCTAAAATTAATAAACTTAATAAGATTAAATGTATAGTTATGGATATTAACAGCGAAATTGATATTGAAAAATTATAAAACCAAACTATATACGTTTTAAACGCTTTTCAAGTTTTTTATACCAGGGTAGTTTTTGCTTGAAAAGAAAATCATAACCGTTTAAATGTCCTGCTTGGATTTGGGATATCTGTTCATTAAGTGCAGATTCAAATTCAGTCTCAAGTTTATGAGTAAAGAATTTTCTGTCTTTAAGCTCGTTAACATCTTTTATAACATAAGGCTCTTTTACTTCTACAAGAACTTCCGGTTTATCTTCACGAAGAAAAGTATAATTTACACACATTGGTATAAGGTTTATTCCGCCTGCTTTTTCAACTACCTTTTTTGCTATGTATGTTATACCTGTTTGAAACTCAACAGGACGAAAGTTTGGCGGTTTTATTATCCCCTGGGGAAATATCCACAAAGACTTGTTTTTATCGCGGCTTAGCTCAAGACTTGCATATTTCAATGCTTTCATAGAACTCTGTGCTGATTTTTTATTAACTGGAAATGCGCCTACTTTTGCAAGGATAGGAAAACGGTTTAATTCTTCTATCATCATTATAAGCTTTGTTTTTAAAACACGGTTGCATATATTATATCCGACAATCCCGTCCCACCAATTTGTATGAGGAGCATAGATTATATTTGCATAATCGTTGTCGCGTTTGTAATAGTTATCAAGATTCTTTATTTTTAATGCGAAAAATCTGTTTTCCAGCATGTTGTAAAAAAATAAATCAGCGATTATACCCCAAAATTTATAATGATGTGCGCGTCTAAATTTTTCATCTATATTTCTTAATTTTGTTGGCGGTATATCCTGATATAAATCACAATCGTAGCCCATATATATATTATTCTCCACATTTCTTATTTTTAGATTTGCTTAACATATTATTCTCTTAAAATTATAGCATAAACATTTTTATTTATGAAAGTGTAAGGGTTCCTATAAGTGTTTTATCTGTTTTTTTATTCTTTTTTAAATATATTTTTATTTTATTTTCAGTGTATTTATTATAATTGTTATTAAATCCAATATAATACATTTTTCTTATTTTTATTTTTCCCTTTTCTGTATCCATATCATCAAATACTACTAATATATTTTCTAATGGTATTTTATAAAAGTCTATATATTTTTTTATTGATTGTCCACTCAAATTCATATATGTTTGTGGTTTTAACAAGATTACTTTTTCATTTTCTATTATGCCTGTACCGTATATTCCTTCAAAATTACTCCTTGACAATTCTATTTCATATTGTTTTGCTAATTTATTTATTACATCAAATCCCATATTGTGCCTTGTTTTTGAGTATTCTGGTTCAGGATTTCCAAGTCCAACTATTAAATACATTTTTCCTCCTAATTTTTCTACTCTTTTCAATACTTTAACCACTTTATTATACTACATCTACATACTTGTGTCAATTTATCAAAACTGCACGTCTT
>USEW01000073.1 GCA_900553845.1 uncultured bacterium | reverse complement strand
GACTTTGACGTTGTTTCGTTAAGTGATAATTGTTCGTGCCTGCATATGGGTTGCATAAGTTAAGGTCATTCCACGTTGGTGGATAAAAATAAAGGATAAATACACGGTAGTCCGTCATATAAACCAAAACAAAAAAAATGAAGGAAAAGGAGATAATTGGACTTCAAGGCAATAATAAACCAGAAATCACCCCACATTGGTGGAGCAAGATAAAAAATAAACACACGGTAGTCCGTCATATAAAAAGGAGAATAATGAAGATGACAAAAACAACAAAGAACGAAAATGTTGAAAAACTTGAAAAAGTTTTTAACAAGTCAAATGTAGTTGACACTCCTGAGGCATTGGAAGCGTTGATTAAACGTGTAAAAAAAGCTCAGGAAATTTTTGAGACATACTCTCAGGAACAAGTTGACAAAATTTTTAAAGCAGCAGCATTGGCAGCAAACAAAATGAGAATACCATTGGCACAAATGGCTGTTGAAGAAACTGGTATGGGTGTAGTTGAAGATAAGGTAATTAAAAACCACTTTGCTTCAGAATATATCTACAATAAACACAAAAACGCAAAAACATGCGGTGTAATAAAAGAAGACAAACCAAACGGAATTAAAATTGTTGCACAACCATTGGGTGTTATTGCAGGTGTAATTCCAACAACCAACCCGACATCTACTGCTATATTTAAATCATTAATTACATTAAAAACAAGAAATGGTATAATTTTTTCACCACACCCACGTGCTAAAAAATGTACAATCGAAGCAGCACGTATTGTGTTGGAAGCAGCTGTTAAAGCGGGTGCTCCTGAAGACATTATCGGCTGGATAGATACCCCATCATTAGAATTAACAAATATGTTAATGACACATGAAGACATAGCTACAATTTTGGCTACAGGCGGTCCTGGTATGGTAAAAGCTGCTTATTCGTCAGGCAAACCTGCTTTGGGTGTTGGTCCTGGTAACACTCCCGCTATAATTGATGAAACTGCTGATATAAAAATGGCTGTTTCTTCAATATTGATGTCAAAAACTTTTGATAACGGTATGATATGTGCTTCAGAACAATCAGTTGTTATTGTTGATAGCATATATGATGAAGTAATGAAAGAATTTCAATACCGCGGCGGATATTTATTAAATAAAAAAGAAAAAGAAAAAGTAGCCAAAACAATAATTATTGATGGAAAACTAAATGCAGCAATTGTTGGACAGCCTGCATACAAAATAGCTGAAATGGCTGGTGTTGAAGTACCTCAAACTGCTAAAGTTTTGATGGGTGAGGTTACAAAAATAGATCTAGCTGAAGAGTTTTCACATGAAAAATTGTCACCGGTTTTAGCTATATATCGTGCAAGCGATTTTGATGAAGCTGTTCAAAAAGCATATGAATTAGTAGTTTTGGGTGGAGCAGGTCATACATCTGTTTTATATACAGATGAACGTAAGCAAGATAGAATTAATAAATTTGCAGCAAAACTTCATACAAGCCGTATATTAATTAATTCTCCATCATCTCAAGGTGGTATAGGTGATTTATATAACTTTAAACTTGAACCATCGTTAACATTAGGTTGCGGCTCATGGGGCGGCAACGCGGTTTCAGAAAACGTTGGTGTTAAACACTTATTAAACTATAAAACTGTTGCTGAGAGGAGAGAAAATATGTTGTGGTTTAAGGTTCCCCCAAAAGTTTACTTTAAAAGAGGCGCTACTGATTTAGCTTTAAAAGAGTTAAAAGGTAAAAAACGTGCGTTTATTGTAACTGATAGATATTTGTTTAATTCTGGTACTGTGTATAATGTAACAAACGTGTTAGAGGAAATAGGTGTTGATTATCAAATATTTTTTGATGTAAAACCAGATCCAACAATTTCAACAATCAATGAAGCTTTATCAATGGTAAAAACTTATGAACCTGATGTAATTATTGCGTTGGGTGGCGGTTCTCCAATTGATGCTGCTAAAATTGTATGGTTAATGTATGAACAACCTGATACTGTGTTTGAAGATATTGCTATGAGATTTTTGGATATCCGCAAACGTATTTGCGAATTACCTGAATTAGGTCAAAAAGCTATGATGGTTGCTATTCCAACTACATCTGGAACAGGTTCAGAAGTTACACCGTTTGCTGTTATAACTGATGATAAAACACATGTGAAGTACCCTATTGCAGATTATGCTTTAACTCCAAATATGGCAATTATAGATCCAAACTTTGTTGATACTATGCCAGCTGGTTTGTGTGCAGCTTCAGGTATTGACGCATTAACACATGCTGTTGAAGCTTATGTATCAGCATTGGCTACAAACTTCACTAATTCACCTGCTTTGGAAGCTACAAAATTAATCTTCCGTTATTTACCACGTTCTTATAAAGAAGGTAAAAATGATCCAATTGCACGTGAAAAAATACACTATGCAAGCTGCTTAGCAGGTATGGCATTTGCTAATTCCTTCTTAGGTTTGTGTCACTCAATGGCTCACAAATTAGGTGCAGCGTTTAATATACCTCATGGTATTGCAAATGCTTTAATTATTAACCAGGTGATACGTTATAATTCAACTGATTGTCCGCGCAAACAATGTATTTTCCCTCAATATAAGTTCCCGAATGCTAAGGCTAAATATGGTCAAATAGCTGACGAGCTCAATTTAGGCGGTAAAGACGACAATGAAAAAGTTGAATTGCTAATAAATGCTATAACTCAATTGAAAAAGGATATTAATATTCCTTTATCAATTAAAGAATATGGAATTTCAGAAAAAGACTTCAAAGATAAGTTGGATGAACTTGTTGTATTGGCATTTGATGACCAATGTACAGGTGCAAACCCTGCATATCCTTTGATGGATGAAATTCGTGAAGTTTTCGAAAAAGCATACTCAGGCGATACAAATTAATTTTTAATTTGATATAATTTTCTGCTTGAGTATATCATTTTCAAAGCAAAATATTAATTGAGGGAATTAAATTAATAATTCCCTCTTATTTTACATTAATTATATATTCTAATATTTCATTCACTTATTATATAAATTTCTTGATAATTATGCTTTAGAAATAATACGTTGGTTAAGCGTAGTGAAATCAGCTTTTGTGGAAATTTTTGACTATAAAAAAGGTAAGCTATGACTATCAATAACCTTTCTCATTTTTTATAAATTTTGACTCTTGTCGCAAAAAATACCACAGAGTTGACGATTTCAAAACTTGGCTGCTTGAAAATGTGGCTTAAAATTTTAACTTTTATGCCATAATTTATAACTATGTTCAGTACTCATATCTGCCATTTTTAGTACTAATTCCGTTGCCTTAATAATCAAATTATCGATAGTATGGCGGAGATAAAGTTCATAATTATAAAAGCTTCCTACAACTTCGCCAGTTTCTGTTGAATTTCCAATAACAATTCGCCTTAAGGATTCAGAGACTTTTATTACCACTTTTTTATCGTTTAGTTTTAATACTACATATCCATTCCCATTGTTATCAATTTCTAGTTTTTCTGCATATGGTGATATCGCAAAATATCCTAATAATGCTTTAGCTTTTTCGTGAGCAAAACATAAAAACTTATCATCTTCATATATATTATTATAAATAGGGCGCCCGCCTGTGTTGTGAAAATTTGGATTATTAGCCATTCAATTTCCTTTCTTTAGCATAATGCATTTTATTCTGAACAGTTGCAAAGAATTGTTTTGTAATCTCGGATTTTAGGTCATAATCAACAGAAGTTGCATAAATATCTGTAACCTGCTGATACAAATTCCTTTCAGAACTTCTAATATCACAGACACGTTGAATTAATTCTTTAAAGTATCTTGAGCATTACCCTTTGATCGTTCATCATCCAATACAAAACCTTTTCGGATGTAATCTTTTAGTATATTTGTAGCCCATATTCTAAATTGTGTGGCTCTTTGAGAATTTACACGATATCCAACGGAGATAATGGCATCAAGGTTGTAAAATTGTGTAAGATATTTTTTACCATCATTTGCAGTTGCCGAGATTTTATCGGTAACTGCATATTTGTTTAATTGCTTTTCTAAAAAAATATTTTTCAAATGCAAAGAGATATTATCGGTGCTGCAACCAAATAATTCTGCCATTGATTTTTGAGAAAGCCATATGGTGTAATTTTCAAGTCTTGCATTTACAGACACCTTTTCATCATTAGTTTTAAATATTTCAATCTGATTATTTGTCATGACTTGATTATACCATAAATAACAGTTTTACAGTGTTTGGTAGCACTCTTAGCAAATAAATTAATTTTAGTAAAACAAAACCACCATAATTACAAGAAAAGAGCCGTTGATACGGCTCTTTTCTAAAAATTTACCACAGAGTTGATGATTTCAGAACTTGGCTGCTTGAAAATGTGACTTAAAATGTTACCAGCTATGTTTTATTATATATTAACCGCATATAAAAAGCGGATTTGAACCCGCTTTTTATATTAGTCTGCTTTTTAGTCCTCTAATTTAACTTTCATAATAAGATATGGCGGTTTTCTTAAATCATGTCCGCTATTAAATCCCGGCAGTCTATTCCATTGCCCGAGGGTTACATACAAGTATCCGTTTGACACGGCAAGCCCATCCGGCCATATAAAATTTGCATCACGCGCAATAACAGAATATTTTCCGTCAGGAGAACGTTTTATAAGGGCAAGCTGCTCAAAATCTCCAAAGTAAATATTTCCATCTTTATCCTCAGCCAGCCCGTCGCATGCCGGTCTGTCTCCATCATATTTTACGGCATCTTCTATCTCTTTATCAGATTTTGTAAAATCTGATAAAATATCTGTAGAAATTGAATATAGTCCGCGTCCTGTAATCGGTGTCCAATATAATTTGTTTTCTTTTTCTATGTATGCTATTCCGTTAGCTCCGCCAACAGGAAAAGTCGGATTATCGTAATCAAAAGTATGTGCTTTACCTTCAAGATATGTATAGAAACCTTTCTGCGCTTTTGTTGAATAATGGTTTAATAAAACCTCACGGGATTTTCCGCTTTCAATATCAACAATAACCAGAGACGGGGTTTGCCCAAAAGATGAATTTGTAATATAAACCGTTCCTTTTTTTCCATGGTTTAAATCTACACGGATATCGTTAAGATGAGCATCTTTTTGTAATACAGGAGCAACTATTGGAATTGAGTATATCTTTTTGCCCGAATTAATTTCAAAGCATACAACTTTTGCCGCGCCATTTTGTATTTCCGCAGTTCCTGCAAGCTTTCCGTTATCCACAGCCCATAATCTTCCGTTTTTATCAAGAGTCATTCCATGAGGAGAAACAAGATAGTCTGAAGGATTATTTCCTTTTAAGGTTGTTTTCTTATCGGGAAAAGGTATAAGTTTACCGTTTTTGTATTCGGCTATAGATGGCAGGTTGTGATTATCTGCATGCCTTGGAAATCCAAGAAAAATTCTGTTGTCATTCGTAACAGCAATTCCTGACATGTCGGGATTATAAATTTTTGCTACAATTTCTAATTGAGCACAGTAAGTTTTACAAGACGTGAATAATAACACTGTTAATATTAAAATTATTTTTTTCAAGGTTATAACCTCCTTAAAAGTCAAAAGTTGCAGGGTCAAAACTTGTTCTGGCGCCTGTATTCATATTATTTAAATTTTCAATATCTTCTTCTCTTAATTCAAAATCAAAAATATTAGCATTTTCAAAAATTCTTTCTTTATGAACTGATTTTGGTATTACAATGTAACCGCTTTGAATATCCCATCTCAAAATGATTTGAGCGGGTGTTCTATTATATTTTTCTGCTATTTTTTTTATCCTTGGATTATCAAAATTTCCTCTGTTTAAAGGAGCCCAGGCTTCAAGCCTTATATTCCTTTGATTGCACCAGTCAAACAGTTTTTTATCATTAAAAAACGGATGTCTTTCAACCTGATTAATTGCAGGAACAGTTTCACATTCTTCTAAAATCCAGTTAAGATGTTTAGGCTCGCAGTTGCAAACTCCTATAACTCTTATTTTGCCCTGTTTATATAAGTCTTCCATTGCTTTATAAGTTTCAATAAGGCGTTCTTTTTTTTGTCCTGGCCAGTGTACGAGAAACATATCAATATAAGAGGCTTGAAGTTTTTCACGGCTTTCTTCAAATGATTTTAATGTGTTCTCATAGCCCATATTTTTGATGTCAACTTTGCTTGTAATAAAAAGTTTATCTCTGTTTAATTTCAAATCTTTAATTGCATTCCCCAGCAGATGCTCGTTCTTATACATCTGAGCGGTATCAAAACTTGTATATCCCTTTTCTATAGCCCATTTTACAGTATCTTTCATTTCCCCGTAATCATCTGTTAAATAAACGCCTAAACCTAATACAGGTATTTCAACACCATTATTCAACTTTTCTACAGTAAAAACCATTATTTCCTCACTTGTAATTCAACAATTGTAATAAATAACATAAATTTTGTCAACACAACAGCTATTATATGTATCACTCTGCTCGCAGGTAACTCAAACGCAGACAAAGCTTTACTTTATTGCGTTTTCATTTCTATTGCATGAAATAAGACAGGATAACTTTTGTCATGGTGTCTTATTTACCAAAGATGCAATTCGTCTTAAATTTTCCGGTCACATCGCTCGCGATACGAGTTCGCTATCTCTTTCACACTTTGCGCGCTTGTTCTATACGCTCACAGAATTTCACTAACATGACTTTGTTATCATCGCTCAATCTGTTCTCTATCCAGACTTATTTTACTCCGTCCGCAAATCCTCCGAACGCAAAAAGGCATTGAAATCTAAACTCAGATAAATAAAAAGAGGATATGGAAAAATCAAATCCTCTTTTTATTTACGCCCGGCGCGATTCGAACGCGCGACCCTCTGCTTAGAAGGCAGATGCTCTATCCAGCTGAGCTACGGACGCATATTATATTTTACTTATTTATAATATCATGACATTATTTTTTGTTCAATATAAAAATTAAAACTGTTTTAAAAATCGAATATCATTATTATAAAATAATCGAATATCATCAATAGCCCATTTTAACATTGCTAAACGTTCAACACCCATGCCAAAGGCAAAACCTGAGTATTGGTTTATATCAATATTCATATTTTGAAGAACATTTGGATCTACCATGCCAGCACCTAAAACTTCAAGCCAGCCAAGACCTGAACATACACGACAACCTTTACCATTGCACATTATACATTCAACATCGACTTCGGCAGATGGCTCTGTAAATGGGAAAAAACTATTGCGAAAACGTGTTTTACGATTATTTCCAAAATATAATCTTATAAATTCATTTAAAGTACCTTTTAAATCTCCAAATGTTATATTTTTATCAATTAATAATCCTTCTATTTGATGAAATAAATTATTTTTTCTTGCACTTACTGCTTCTGAGCGATAAACACGTCCTGGTGAGATAATTTTTATTGGCGGACGTTTATTTAGCATAGCACGTATTTGAGAATTTGATGTTTGACTTCTTAATACTACATTTTTCCCCACATTAGTATAAAAAGTATCTTGCATATCACGAGCAGGGTGGTCTTTTGGAACATTTAACATATCAAAATTAAAATACTCTGTTTCAACCTCAGGTGAATCTTCTGTTTTAACCAAACTATAACCCATTTTTTCAAATATTGAAGTTATTTCATTTATTGTTTGGGTTAAAGGATGTAATTTTCCATAATTGTGTCCTATACCAGGCAGTGTAATATCAATATATTCTTCCTCGAGTTTTTTATTTAAATCACGTGTATAAAGAAAGTCATGTTTTATTTTTAATTCGGATTCAATCGAATTTGAAATTTTATTCGCTAATGAGCCAATTATCCTTTTTTCTTCATTGCTTAAATTTTTTAAATTCTTCTTTATATTCGTTAATTCAGAATTACGACTTAAATATCGAATACGTATTTCATCAATTTCTGATATATTATTTGCATTTTTTATATCACTCTGTGCATTTAACAACAATTCATTTAAAACTTTTTCCATGTTTTTTAATTCCATAATTATCTCTTATTTTATTATAAACGAAAAAAGTTTATTTATGTATACTTATTTTAATCTAAATTTTAATAAAATACTTTAACACCTGAACCTGTTCCATAGTTTTTATTTTGAAACCCTCTAAAACCTGTTCCTTGCATATATCTTTGAGAACCATAATTTGCATCATAATAATTAAAAGGATTATAAACAGGCGGTGTAAAACCTGTCATACGCATAGGATTAAACATATTACCTATTATATTTCTAAAATTACTTGCCAAACCTTGATGATAATTTCCATTGTAATTCATGCCATATACGTTTGGGTAATAATTATTTTGACAATATTGATTATTATAATTTTGTTGTTGCTGCTGTTGATTATTTATTGCCAATTCTAAATTTTTAAAACGATTGTTTAAGTTCCCGCTTTGTATAGTTCCAAATATATTAGTTTCAAGTCTTTGAATACGTGTTTCAATTGGTTCTTTTTTATACATTTTTCGAAAACATAACATTTCCATTTTGCCTAATTGCGCTTGTGATATATTTCCATAATAGTTTCCATTTTCCATATTATTAATTACATTATCAACACGCGAGGCAAGATCCATATTTTCAAATGTTTTACGAAATAGTTTTTTCTCTATACGATTTAAACGGTTATAAACAGATTCATTTAAATAACTTGTATTAAATAATGTATTTTCAATTAATGTAAGTTTAGGATAGTTATTGTTTATATTAGTCTCAACATCGTAAAAACCGTTTTGATTATTATAATTTTGATATCCGTTATTGCTGTCATATACATTTGGCTCATACGTTGTATACGTATAAGCTTTTGTCTCATTTGCATTTGACAAAAATAAAATAATAAATAAATTTAATAAAATAAAAAT
>USEW01000072.1 GCA_900553845.1 uncultured bacterium | reverse complement strand
TTATAATATAATATATATTAAAATACTATTTTGGAAAATTGTCAATGGAAAATATAATAAATACGTTAAATCCTGAGCAGAAGCAAGCTGTAAATCAATGTTTTGGCACCATGCTTATTTTAGCAGGCGCAGGAAGCGGAAAAACACGTGTTTTAACAACACGTATAGCCAACCTTGTTAATAATGGTGTAAATCCATATTCAATTATGGCCGTAACGTTTACAAATAAAGCAGCAAAAGAAATGCGTGAGAGACTTTCTGGAATCCTTGGTGAAGATACTGTCAAAAAAATGTGGGTAGGAACTTTTCATAGCATCTGTGGGCGTATTTTAAGATATGATATAGACAAATATAAAACAGAAGAAGGACAAAGCTGGAACAATAATTTTGTTATTTATGACGAAACTGATTCTAATACTATTATAAAAAATGCAATAAAAAAACTGAATCTTGATGATAAAATATATCAACCAAAGCTTATAAAAACAGTAATATCAAATGCAAAGAATAAAATGCAAAATGCTTATGCTTTTCAAACAAAAGCGCGTGATTATAAAAGTGAAAAAATAGCTTCTGTTTATGAAGAATATGAAAAACAGCTTATTTTGAATAACGCGCTTGATTTTGATGATATGCTTCTTATAACAGTAAAACTTCTTGAAAATAACAGTGAAGTTCGTGAAAAATATTTTTCGCGTTTTTCCCATATACTTGTGGATGAATTTCAGGATACAAACCCTTCACAATATTCACTAATAAAAAATATATATACAAACAATCTGTCTGAATCAGTGCTTGAAAATCGAAGTTTATGCGTCGTAGGCGATGTTGACCAGTCGATATATAGCTGGCGTGGCGCGGATTTTAGGATTATTTTAAATTTTCAAAGCGACTTTCGTAATACAACATTGATAAAACTAGAACAGAATTATCGCTCTGTAGCAACAATTCTTGAAGCTGCAAATTATGTTATTTTGAATAACTCACAGCGTATTGACAAGAATTTATACTCCAATATGGGTAAAGGTGATAAAATTGAGCATTATGAAGCCATAAATGAATCAAATGAGGCAAATTATATAGCTTCAAGAATTGAAAGCTTAAAAAAAGCTGACAAAAGCTGGGATGATTTTGCTGTTTTATACAGAACAAACTCTCAATCAAGAGCCATTGAAGAAGCTTTGATATCAAGAGGTCTGCCTTATAAAATGTTTGGCGGATTAAAATTTTATGACAGGAAAGAAATAAAGGATATTATTGCGTATTTAAAATTAATGTATAATCCTAACGACTCACAGAGTATAAAACGTATTATCAATGTGCCCAAACGCGGTATTGGAGCAACAACATTAAAGAAACTTGATACGCTCGCTATTGATGAAAATACTTCAATCTTTAATATTCTTTTAAATATTGATGAATATGATGATTTTAATGCGGGAACAAAATTAAAACTAAAAGATTTTGCAAATACTATTTTAAAACTTATTGATTTTTCAAAAGTGTCGATTGAACTAAATGAGACAATTGGTTTTGTTATTGAACAAAGTGGGTATTTAAAAGAATTAAAAGAGGATGAAAACAAAGTAGAAGCACAAAGCCGTATTGAAAACCTTCAAGAGCTTATAAATGTTGCAAAATCATTTGAATTTCAGGAGGATGACAATATTTTAGGTGAATTTCTGTCTCAGGTTGCACTTGTAAGTGATTTAGATAACGTTAAAAATGAAAATGAAGGAGATGACAGTATTACGCTTATGACTCTTCATAGTGCTAAGGGACTTGAATTTGATACTGTATTTATAGCAGGCTTGGATGAAGGAATATTTCCTCACAGCCGTTCATTAAATGATAATTCCGAGATGGAGGAAGAACGTCGTTTGATGTATGTTGGAATAACACGTGCAAAAAAAAAGCTGTTCTTAACTAATGCAAAAAGTCGTCAAATGTGGGGTGAATGTCATTTTTATAACCCCAGCAGGTTTTTTAATGAAATTCCTGAGCATTTAATTGAAGCAAAACAACCAAATACAAATTCAATGCAAAATTACAACTTCAAAAACCAAAATACATTTAAAAGTGCGGTTGATAAAATAAGATCAACAAATAGTTTTGGAAACTCCTTTGTTGCACCAAATAATATTAAAAGCAAAACTGTGTTTATTAAAAAACAACCAAATATCACATCTTCATCAAACGATTCGTTTGGACGCAACTTTGTAGCACCTTTAAAACAAAAAGAAATGGAAAACAAAGCAAGATTGAAAAAAGAAGCCGATGAAGCCAAAATTAAGAATATATTGGATAATAACCCTATAAAAAAAATGCTTGAAGAAAAGCGCAAAATGGAAATAAATGGTGTTAAAGCACAAACTAACATAAAGTTTAAGAAAGGTGACAGGGTTTTTCATCCACAGTTTGGAATCGGCACGATTGAAAACATAATTAACGAGTCATCTGGTGATATATTTATGATTGATTTTGGAAAATTGGGACAAAAAGCAGTCGATTCATGTGTTGGGAACCTTAAACGTTTTTAATTTTATTTTAGAATTGTAAAGAAATATTAACTCTACAAGTATTGTTTTGCAAAGAGTAGGGTAAATATAAACATAAATATGAGCAAAAAGTTAAAGAATTTATAAATTGAGTCGATAACATTTATGTAGGGTCAGAAAATAAAACACAAAAAGGGAAATTAGAAAATGGGTATGGCGGCGTCTTCTTTGCGGTTTGCACAGCTTACTGCAAGGAAAAATCAGGTAGAATTTGAAGGTCAACAAATTAATCAACAGCGTTTGACTTTATCACAAAAGTCATCTGCGATATATAACGATATGTTGACAAAACAGGTGCCAACTGCACCTGATCCTAGTGCGTTCACTAAGATTGTTTATAAATTTAATGCTGGATTTGGAGAGTCTAGCATCTTAAATTTGGCTAAAAAATCAAGTGGCGCATACAACTATAACGTCACTTATAAAAAACCTAAAACTACTCGAACTCTTTCCCGCTCGTCATATTCAAATGTAGGGTTTACTTCTAATATTGGTGTAACGACAAAAGATCCTTATGATCCCGCATATTATGAAAGAACTGCAAATATTGACGGCGTTTCAAGAAATTTAACACTTGTTGGCGGTTCAACTGCTGCAGAGAAACTTGCTAATTATCGCAGCAAACTTGAAACTTATAACAACATGAAAACAATTGAAGAACAGATAAGTGCTTTGAGAAACTCTTCTTCTACAACTTTGGATTCTTCAACTCAACAAAGTATAAAAAATGCTTTGGGATTAAATTATAAGGACGAAAAGCCTAATAATGCTTTTGAAACAGCTTTGCAAAATACTTTAAACAATTCTTCAAAAAGTAGCTTTGAGCCTACTTCTATGGAATTAAGTTCTTCTTATCCAACAGAGGTGAATCAACAAGCTGCATACAATATGGCTGTAGCACTAGGACTCACTCAAGGAGACGATGATTTATCAGAATCGTTAACTCAAGCTAATATGGATGCTGCTTTAGCGGCTATATTAGCTAATCCAGATGAATCACCCATGAGTACCAAATTAAGAAAGAAACTTACAGGTGATAATAATGGTACAGATCTAAGCGATAGTTATAAATTTACCACTAATGGGAATGACAATGTTTCACAAGACGATATAAAATCCAAGTTTGCAAATTTAAATGATTTAGAAAAAATTGAATTGGCAAACTTGTTGGCAGGATATGCAAATACAGGAGACTTTAGTACAATTTCAGAGGATGTACAAGTTTCAGATGACGATTATGATAACTATAATAACTATATAAACTATGGTAAAGCAGGCGAAAGTTTATATTCAGCAGCAAATGATGGAGTAACAGATAATACAGTTACAAAAGAGCAAATGATAGCAGTGCTTGAAGCGTTATTGAAAGAAGTAAGCAAAGATGAAGATGGTCAAACATATTCATCATCAGGGGACTATAATGAAAAGAAGGTCGAACCAGCATATACACAATATCAAGCTAGTTGCTCAACAGCAGGCATAATGAATATATCAAAAAATAATGCATTATACTCTTATGACGATGGCAGTGGTGAAACAGCATATATGTATGTAAGCCTAGATAATATTCTTGAAGATGGTTCAAGCAGCTATGCAGACAGTGTTTCTGTGTATGAAAATGTATTAAACTATCTTGATGGTGAAACCGAAACTGAACAAATGGATGCTAACGTTTTATTAAACGATGATGGTCAAGTTTCAAAAATAACATTTGCAGATGGTACAGTCGTAACACCTGAAGTAGTAACTGAAATGGACCAAGATGCATACGATCAGGCAATGGTAGAATATGATTATAAAAAAGAAGTTTATGACAAAGAAATGAATGATGCAAACGCTAAAGTTAAAATCATTCAAGCTCAAGACCAAAAATTAGAAGTCAGATTAAAACAATTGGATACAGAACAAAAAGCATTACAAACAGAAATCGATGCTGTAAAATCAGTTCGAGACAAAGCAATCGAAAATTCTTTCAAAACTTTTTCTTAATATTAAAACGAATCCCATTTTTATTAATAACCTATACACATATACAAAACCGCCATTTAATGGCGGTTTTTTTTGTTTAAAATGTGTAATATACAAATATAATAAATGCTAATAAATATATAAACAAACTTTTGTGTTTTAATTTAGCCTTTAAGCATTTCTTCTATTATATCCCTCAAGGGATTCACGGAATATATTGCCTACAACTTCCTTTGTTGAATTTATAGGTGCTATACTTAATAACAGATCTAAGGAAGGAGTATTAAATGTTAATTCAACAATTTTATCAATATCATCTTCACAAAAACCTTCATCTACAAGTTTTTGAGTGACACCCATTTCATATATCCATTTTTCAACATCGTGTGCAGCTTTTGCTGCTTCATCTGCTTCACCTTTTAGTCCTCTGACGATTGGAGATAAAATATAAGCAAATATATGGGGTTTACCAGAATAAGCATATTTTATAACAGAAGGAAGCAAAATAGCAAGCCCTAAACCATGGGTTAATCCAGGTTTAATACCGCTTAACGGATGTTCAAGAGCATGTGTTAAATGGAGTAGGCCATTGTCAAAAGAAACACCGCCAAGCATTGCAGCATATGTTAAAAAGTATCTTGCTTCTTTGTCATTAGGGTTTTTAATAATACGAGGTAAATATTCAACAACAGTTTTTATTGTTTCATAAGCAAGTGAAATAGCTAATGGTGATGCAACTTTTGATGTAGCTGCTTCAACTGCATGGTTTATTGCATCAAGTGAAACATATAAAGTTTGTTTTGGGCTTAAACCTTTCATTAAATCCGGATCATCAATTGATGCATAAGGGTATAAACAATCATAAGCTATTGCAGGTTTAAACTCTGTTTCAGGGATCGTTGCAACAGCAAAGCGATTTGCTTCAGTGCCTGTTCCATGGGTTAAATTTATTGCAACAATTGGTGCTGCATTGTGCGGAGTAAATTTAAATGTATAAAGATCGCGTGCGTTATAATTTGGATTTTTTATTAAACAAGCAACAGACTTAGCTGTATCTATAGGAGAGCCGCCACCAATACCTATAACAGCTTGTGCGTCAAATTCTTTAGCCATTTGAGAAGCTTCATCAATATGATCAACTGTTGGATTTGGGGTAACTTTATCATAGTTTATATAACCAATATTATTACCATCAAGTGCTTTTTTTATAACATCCCAAGCACCTGTTGATTTATATGCATTTTTACCTGATACAACAATAACCTTTTCAACATTTTTTTCTTTTAATGACTTTAATATATCATCAATTTTGTTTATAGCGCCAATTCCAAAATAGACATTAGATCTTACACGTATTTCTTTTATTTCGTTAATATCAATATCATTTTCCCACATAATCTATCCTTTCTTAAACTATATTTTTGAATATTTTGTCATAACATATGACATCCATACTATTGCTATACCTAAAAATGTTAATACTAGTATATTAAACATTTATATCCTCCAATTTTTTTAAGTATCTATTTAATTCTTTTTCATTATTACTATAGTTAATAATTAATACACAAATATAGTATACCCCAAAAATAAATAATCCCCATTTAAAAGATATATTTGGTAAAAATAATAATCCTATGGTTCCGCTTACTAAAAGTGCAAATAAGCTCATAATCATTTGTCGTTTTTGGATAAGATTATTTGTTAATATTTTTATAGCTTTTAATTCTATATCATTCATAATTTTCTTTATTAATCAGCTGTAACAGCTCCATAAGCAGCACTTTTAACTGTTTTTGCATATTTTTTTAAATATCCGATTATTTTTTTATTGGGTTTATCAGGTTTATTTAATCGTCTTTTTGCAATTATATCATCATTTACAATTAAATTCAAAGACCTATTTGGAATGTCAATTTCAATATCATCACCATCTTGAATATAAGCAATAAGCCCATCGCTTGAAGCTTCAGGGCAAATATGCCCTATGCATAATCCACGGGTACCCCCTGAAAAACGGCCATCTGTAATAAGTGCTACTTTTGCGCCAAGTCCTTTGCCAACGATTAAAGATGTCGGACTTAACATTTCTCTCATACCCGGACCGCCTTGAGGGCCTTCATAACGAATAACGACAACGTGACCTGCTTGTACTGTGTTATTTGTTATAGCTTCAACTGCATCTTCTTCACAGTCAAAACATATTGCTTTTCCCTTAAATATCATTGCTTCTTTATCAACACCAGAAATTTTTACAACGCTTCCGTTTTCCGAAATATTACCATATAAAACGGCCAAACCTGGATTGTTTGTTAAAGGTTTATCAAATGGATGGATTATATTGCTGTTTACGTAACTTGTTTGTGCTATTTCGCTTATTTTCTTACCTTCAACATTTATTGTATCTGAAAAATATGGTGTTTTGCCATATAATGTGCATATTGCACCACTTACACCTCCTGCTTTTTCAAAATCAGTCATTGTAAGATTGGATGAAGGATCTAATTTTATAATTTGTGGAATTTCGTGGCTTAATTTATCAAAATCATCCAGGGTTATATCAATATTTGCCGTTTTTGCAATTGCAAGAAGATGAAGTATTGAATTTGTTGAACCGCCTAAAGCAAGATCCATAATTATAGCGTTTTGTAGGCTTTCTTTTGTAACAATATTACTTGGTAAGACCTGCTTGTGAACAAGGTCTACAATTTTTACACCTGATTCAAAAGCTATTCTTCTTTTTTTTGCACTTGTAGCTGCTGCACATGAGCAACCCTGAAGGCTTAATCCCATTGTTTCAGTGAGAACTGCAAGTGTATTAGCGGTATAAAGTCCTTGACAAGAACCCATTGACGGACAACAGTTTTCTTCCATTTTGTGTAATCTTTCTTCGTCTATTTGTCCTGCTTGTAACTTTCCAATTGCTTCAAAAGAACCTTTAATAAAAGTGAGATGCTCACCTTCGCAAAAACCATCATTCATTGGACCACCTGTAACAACAATTGATGGAATATTTAACCTCAAAGCTGCCATAATAGCACCAGGTGTAATTTTGTCGCAATTTGTTAGAAGAATCAAACCGTCAAGTTGGTGAGCCTGGGCAACTGTTTCAATACAATCAGCAATAAGATCACGCGAAGGAAGCGAATATTTCATACCCTGATGTCCCATTGAAATACCGTCACAAACTGCAGGAAGTCCAAAAATAAAAGCCTGCCCCCCGCCTGTATGAATACCTTTTTCAATTTGTCTTTCAAGATCCCTTAAGCCTGTATGACCCGGAACTAAATCTGAAAAAGAACTTGCTATACCTATAAATGGACGCTTCATTGAACTTTTTGTTACACCTGTTGAATATAATAATGCACGATGCGGGGCTTTTGATATTCCTTGTTTTATTTCATTACTTCTCATAAAATTGTCCTTTTTAATATCTTTATTTATGATAATTCTACAATAATTTTGTTTATTAGGCTGTTTTATTAAAAAATATTAAGATATAAATGTTTTAATAACTCCAAAAACAATACTTAATATGATTAAAAATATAGGACCCTTCTTTAATAATATTGCAAATAGGGCAAATATTATAAGTATACTAAAATTTTCTGTGTTAAATGTGTATTGAGAATTATTATTAAAAATTAAATTATTGGTTAAATTAATTAAAACAGCTGCTAAAAGGGCGCATCCTGCAGGTTTTAAGGAATATATTACTGTTTTAAAATAAAAATTGTCACAATATTTATTTATTAGTCTTGAAAGAATAATAACATTGATTAAAGACGGTAAAACAATAGCAGTTGTTGCAATAATTGAACCTAAAATTCCAGCTGTTTTGAATCCTGTAAAAGTTGCCATATTTAGTCCTATAGGACCTGGCGTTACTGATGAAACCCCAAGCATCATTATTAATTCATTTGTTGTAAACCAGTCATATTTTTGAGCCAAAAAAAATAAAAAAGGCAAAGTCGCCAGCCCCCCGCCAACAGAGAATAAGCCTATTTTAAAAAACTCATAAAATAATAAAACGACTTTCATCTTGCTTTATTAACCCCAGTTTTTAACTTTATTAAAGAAATAATAAGCCCGATAATTATGCTTACGAACATTACAATAAATGGTGAAATTTTTAAATTCAAAATTAAATATAAACATAGTACAAATAAACTAAACGTTGTTTTATCAATAATACATTTTGGGAGCATATCTTTTAATGTTATTAAAATTAAAACAATAACACTTAAGTTTACATAGTCAAAGATATTATTAACAATTTTATTATTAAAAATAACAGATAAAATATTTGCAATTGAAATAATAATAACAAAAGCGCTTATTGTGACACCAACTATTGCTGCTATAGCACCTAAAAGCCCTCGTAATTTATATCCTACAAATAAAGCAGTGTTTGCTACAATTATTCCGGGAATACATTGTGAAAGACAATATTTATCCAAAATATCATCATAACTCATCCATTTTTTTTTCTCAACTATTTCAGTATTTAAAAGTGGCAAAATAACATATCCGCCTC
>USEW01000071.1 GCA_900553845.1 uncultured bacterium | reverse complement strand
TTTGATGAGGATATTAATGCAGTTAAGTTATTATGAAGCGGGTGTCGAGAAAAACCGTAAAATAATTAGAAATGAAAAAATAAAATGGAGAAGTGTCTCAAAAATTGATAATTTAGTCATTAAAAAAGATATAAAGAAAGAGCCTTTAAAACAATCATCGTCATCGATAAGTTTTGGAGGCTCTTTTTTTGATGATTTTAAGAAAATGGTAAAATTCTTAAGCGGCTATAATGATGAAATAAGTGATTATAAGAAAATTTTTGAAAAAGTTAAAAAAACTACAGGGATTGACCCAAAAGAGCTTCTTAATTCAACAAAAAAACATTTGCCTGATAATATAAAAATTAATGGTGATAAGATAAAATTTAAAGAAAAAGGTGTCTTGCGTTTAGTATTTGAAGCCGCTGTATATCCAATAGTTAAAATGCCATTTGATATAATAAATTGGGCATTAAAAGGTTCTTCAAATCTTGTTAAAAAATTATTTAAAACGAATAAAGATAATATTTTTGATACTCTATACAATACAAAATTTTTGAAAAATATCCGTAAAAAAGCACGTGCTGAAAAAAAATATAATGCGTTAAAAGGCATGGTTGAGCAAGTGTCAAAAATTATGCAGGATCCGGAAGTTAATACTGATGATGCCATATTTAAAATATCACAAAAATTTTTTGACCCAAAAGCCGGCAAATATAATACAGTTCATGAGCGTTCATTAAATCGTCTTGTATCAGGCGGTGTCTCTACATATTTCCTTGCAAATGATGCTTATAACCTTGCAAGTTTGGTTACAAATGACCCGAATGAATCCGCAAAAGAAGGTAAAATAAGACGGAATCAGGAACTTGTTCGGATTGGAACAACTGCTTATCTTCAACTTATTACACTTGGCGCTTTAACTCAAATTGTGAACGCCACAAGTTGGGCTTCTCCTTTAATTATTGCAACAACTGTATTGTTAAGTGAAACATTATCACGTACACTTGCCGGAAAACCTGTATTTTTTGTTAACAAAGAACAAGCGCAAAAATATAATCAGATTGAAGAAAAGAAAACCGGTAAAAAATTTAACTATACAGCGATAACGTCCAATAACCATAATAAAGAAGCTAAAAAAGAAGATGAAAAAGGATTGTTTACTTTAAATACTCTTTACAAATATATAGGCTTGTCCATTGCTATCGGGCTTGGCGGCAAGGGGTTGAAGAAAATACCGGCTGTTAAAGAATTTATGGATAAAGTTTCAAGTGCATACAATAAAAAATACAAACAGCTTACAACAAAAACTCTTGAGGTTGATAAATCTGATTTTGAAAAACTTACTAAAAAATTAAGAGACAACGGATTTGACAAACTTGCCGATAACTATGAAGAAATAATTAAAAGTATAAACAAAAGCGACAAAATACCTGATAAAATAAAATTCGGAACAATAAATCGCAAGTTTGCACAACCTATAGTTGACTTTTTATTGGGTGTTCCACGATTTGCAAAAAGTTGCTTAATGTTCCCTTATAAAATATTTTCAAGTTTGATAAGTGGTATAACATCAATTGATGCTATTAAACAATCCACAGTTGGCAAAGGTATAAGAGATTTTATGGATCTTAACAAGGAGGGCAAAGGAAAAGGCGTCAATAAGTTAGGCATTATGACAAATGCATATCGGGATCTAAATGACAAATTAAGTTTAAGCGACAAAGAGTTTAAAAAGTATGTAAAAAATTGTTCTTATGATTCATTTAATAACCAAAATACATCATCAAATTCAAACGCAGATATGGCTTTAGTTACTAAACTTATATCAAGCGGTGTGGCAAGTTTATTCCTAATCGCTGATAATTATAATATGGTGATGTTAAAATCAAATGGTGAAGACAAAGAAGGCGCTTGGCAAAAAGCTAAGGAACGTATTGTTCAGCGAATTTCTAGCTTAATGTATTCTTCTATGTTTATTAAACTATTTAATACAACCTTTGAACCACAGTATCATAAATCACTTATTGGAATGTCCGCAATTACAGCTACTTCTCAAACGGTTATGGACATTACTTCAAGAAGTTCAATAGGAATGCCTATTTTAAGAAAATCAAAAGAACAGATTGAACAATTGGAGGAAAAAAATCAAAATGCCCGAGGATTAAAAGGTAAATATTTCCAATTTATGTCAAAATTAATAGGTAAGAAAAAGTTATCTGAGCGGACAATACCAAAAACTAATATTCAAAACGCTTAATTTTTATTTTTTGCAGTTTTTAACAGCAATAAAAGTGGAATAATAGTAAAAGAAGCTATTGCAAAAAGTCTAAATACTTCAATAAATCCCCACAATGTCGCCTGTGTTTGTAAATCACCATAAATTGAATATTGTGCCATATATGAAGATGTAACAGGGTCAAAATACTGCATTAAACCGGCTTTCACAGTATTAAGTTTTACTTCGTAAACCGAATTAAGATCGTGCAGGCTGCTTATCATATAGTGCTGGTGAATTTGTGAATACCTTGTAATTAAAGTAGCCACAATTGAAGTTCCAATTGCTCCGCCTATATTTTTAAGTAAGTTTTGAAGTCCTGAAGCATTTGTCATCTGGTCATTGCGAAGAGTTATAACAGATAGTGAGATAATAGGAATCATAGCAAGTCCTAAACCTAATCCAAATAAAAAGTTTGGAAAATAAATGTTTGCATTTGCCATTTCAAGATTTAATTCACCCAAAAACCAACCTCCAAGTCCCATTGAAGCAAGACCAAGACCAACCATAAGTCTTGGATCTATTTTATTTGACAAAGTACCGCAAATAACCATGGCAAAAAGTGATCCCAAACCACGCGGCATCATGGATAATCCACTTAAATATGCATCATACCCCATCAAACCCTGTAAAAACTGAGGTAATATTGTTAACGAGGCAAGTAAAACAGCTTGCATTACAATCTGAACACCTGTTGCTATTGCGTAGTTTTTGTCTTTAAAGACCGTTAAATCAACAAGCGGGTCTTTTGTTTTAAGCTGGTAGATTACAAATAGAATAGCTGAAATAACCGAAACCGTTGCAAGTTGACATATCCACGTTGCATTAAACCAGTCGGCATTGTTACCCTTATCAAGTGTCACCTGTAATGTAACTAAAAATAATGTTAATAAAAAGAATCCCAAAGCATCTATTTTAACATTATTTTGTTTTTGTGCATAAGGTGGATCTTCCAAAAATATTTTTGTTAAATAAACTGCTATGAACCCAATAGGTACATTAATAAAGAAAATCCAAGGCCAGCTATAATTTTCGGTTATATACCCACCAATGACAGGTCCGATAATAGGAGCTATAACAACAACCAATCCAAAAGCTGACATGGCTTGCGGCCGTTTACTTGGCGGAAAAGATTCAAGCAAAACAGACTGACTTATGGGAAGAAGTCCACCACCACCAAACCCCTGAAGAATACGAGCGAATATCATCATGCCCATTGAGTTTGAAATACCGCATAAAAATGACGAAAAAGTAAAAAGAACTATACTAAAAATGAAAAAATTCTTTCTCCCCATAACTTTACAAAACCAGTCAACCGTTGGGATTATTATACCTGAAGCAACAAGGTAGCTTGTTAATATCCAGGTTGATTCCTCACGTGAAACTGAAAATGAACCTGCCATATGAGGAAGCGCCACGTTTGCAATAGTTTCGTCCAACACAAACATAAACGCTGATAACATTGTTGGTAATGCTAAAAGCCACGGTGAATGTTTTGGAGTCCAACTTGATTGTTCTTGATTTGTTGTTGATGATGTATTCATAACCTTATTTTACTTTAACCTTTGGTACACAAGACATTCCAGCTGCAAGTTGATATTTTGTTGTATCTATTTTTTCAGTAAAAACAATCTTTACAGGTATTCTTTGTACTATTTTAACAAATGAACCAACTGCATTCTCTGGAGGGAATAAGCTTGATTTTGCACCTGATGCTTTTTGTATACTGTCTACTTTCCCTTTAAATATTTTATTACCAAATGTATCAATCTTTATTTCGACTTCCTGGCCTGGTTTCATATGAGCTAATTGACTTTCTTTAAAATTTGCAACAACCCAGGTTTCATCCGAAACAAGAGTAAATAATGACTGACCCTGTTGTACATATGCACCTTTTTCAACACGTTTATTTGTAACATGACCGTCTTGCGGTGCGTATATGTTTGTATAACTTAAGTTAAGTTTTGCCAAGTCTTTCTGCGCCTTAATACGTTTTAAATCAGCATCCGCAACTTTATTTTTTGCATTTGAAAAAACATCATTTTGCGCTTGATGCTGACGTGCAACTGCCAAGTCGTATTTTGTTTGCTGGCTGTCAAGTGTTTGTTTTGAAACAGCACCTGCTTCATATAACTTTTTATAACGGTTTAAATCTTTTTGCGCAAGTTCAATTTCGGAATTTGCAGCATTTAAATTAGCTTTAGCAACACTTTGTTGAAGCAATGCTTTTTCATACTGCGCATTTAGTTCTTCGTATCTAACTTTATAATCAACAGGGTCAATCTTTGCAACAAGATCGCCTGCTTTTACTTTATCGTTATCATCAATATAAACTTCAATAATCTGACCTGACACCTTGGGAGCAACAGACACCATATGGCTTTCCAAATAAGCGTCGTCAGTGTGTTGGTAATGACTTGAATGTAGATAAAAAGCAAATCCACAAACTGATAAAATAATAGCAAGTGACATCACTAAAAATTTTTTTGGTATTTTTTTCATAAGTTTTATCCTTTATTTATAAATTAAACTTCAACAACAACCTCATTTGATATAGCCTTTTCAAACAAATCAAGCATTTGTTTTAATTCATCCATCTGCTCTTTAGAAAACCTCTTAAATACATTTTGCATTTTTGGTTCAAGTTTTTCAAGACAACTATCATAAACTTCCATTCCTTTTTTTGTTAAATTTGGTTTACGGACAAGACGATTATTTTTTGTATCGATTGTTCGTTTAATAAGCTCTTTTGACTCAAGAGAGTTTAAAATCCGACCGGTATAAACCCTATCTCTTAAAATAAGACGCGCAAGATCGCGCTGACATATTCCCGGGTTATATATTAAAGAGTCAAGTGCGCGAAATTCATCATTTGTTAAGCAAATATTTGCCTTTTCAAAAAACTCTTTACCCATTAAATTAATATATCTCGCACTTTTTTCAATACGATAAAAGATTGTATCAGTAAATTTTATTTTTTCCATTTTTTATCTAACAGTCTATCGCGCGTTCAATAATTCGTTTTCATCCACCAACGTGGATTGACTTTTGATTATCTATTGCGCAAAAACTCAATTTTTCCTTTCTTCTTCGCTTTACACTGTTTTAGTTTTTATATGACGGGCTATCGCGCGTTCAATAATCCACTTTCATCCGCCAACGTGGTATGTGACCTTTGGATTATTTGTACTTTGAAATCCAATTATTCCATCTTTCTTCAAATTCTTTGTTTTAGTTTTATCTAACGGGCCTTTTAACCCATGACTTATTTTTACAATAAATCCAACCTCTTGCTTTTGTTCTTGTTATATGCTAACATATCTTTGTAACAAATGCAACATGTATTTTTTAAAACATGAAACTTGTGTTACAAAAAGCATAAGCCATTTACTAATTGAGAGGATTAAGGAAATATGGTCACAAATATGAAAAAAAAATTATCTTCTATTATTTTATTATGTTTTATACAATTAAATTTTTGTCCTTTATTATGTTCTTCTCAAGAGAAAACAAATAAAAGTGTAATTAAAACGGGCATAGCTAAAGAAAAGAAAACTTTTTTCCATAAAAAAAACATAAATAAAAATGAAAATAATATGTTTTCATTAAATATAGATTTCTGGAATAACTATAACGATGAGTATCTAAGCGGTTATATACAAAAAGCATTATCAAATAACCGTGATTTAAAAATAGCTGCACTTAAAGTTGAACAATCATATCAACAAATGAAAGTCCAATTTGCTAATGAATTACCATCATTGAGTGCAGGTGTGTCACCGGGCAGCATAAAATTGCCGGATTCAACAAAATTTAACGGTATTTTTTCAATACCAATTATTGCAAATTATGAAATTGATTTATTTTTAAAAAACCATGATAAAACAAAAAGTGCTAAAAAATCTTATGAGATGTCACTTTATGATAAACAATCTGCTTATTTAGCCATAATATCACAAGTTGGAACCTATTATTTTAATATTGTCAAACTTGATAAATTAATATTGCTTCAAAATGAAATAATAAAGAAACGTAAAAATATTTATGATTTGATGAAAATAAGTCATGATGAGGGATTAAGTTCAACATCTGACTTAGTTAATGCCCAGAAAGCTTACATAAACTCAACGGTTGATTTAATTGATTTAAAGAAATCACATCAGCTTGCTTTAAATTCATTTGCTGTTTTAATCGGCGAGAGTCCTGAAAATATAAGCGAATTTAAACGTATAAGTTATGACAAGTTAAAAGCTAATCATAAAATACCTGAATTTATTGCTAGTGATGTTATCGAAAATCGTCCTGACTATTTAAAAGCTGAAAAAAATGTTGAAAAAGCAGGCATTGACGTTAAAATTGCAAAAAAAGAATTTTTGCCTTCATTTAATGTTATAGGTTTGTTAGGATTCCAGACTGGCTCAATGTATTCAAATATGGACTGGAGATCTACTATAGCAGGGCTTGTTGGATCAGGTATGGTTTCTTTATTTTCAGGCGGACGAAAAATTGCTAATTTAAAACTAAACAAAAATATTTATGAACAAACTCTTGAAAGTTATTATAAAACAAATCTTGTTGCTATTCAGGAAGTTAATGATGCTTTATGCTCGCTAAAACTTGATAATCAAAAATTTGAAAAAAATACTTTGACGTACAACATGGAACAAAAAGACTTTACATTTACAAAAAATAAGTATAATGAAGGGATTATATCCAAACTTGATGTTTTGCAAAAAGAAGAAGTTTTGCTTTCAGTCAATAAACTTGTTGTAACTAGTAAAATAGATGTCCTTGCTAGTGAAATAAGCTTATATAAAGCTCTTGGCGGCAAAGTGTAAGCTGTGTGAAAAACAAATCTAAAACGGTTCAGTTTTTGATTTGTTTGCAGTAGTTAATGACCGCCGTGGCTAGACGGCTTCATGGATGTGAAGACGGCATGCCTCAGGCGGGAAATAAGCGTAAGCCGTGTGAAAAACAAATCCAAAACGGCTCAGTTTTTGATTTGTTTGCAGCAGTTAATGGGCGACGTAAGAGTTTTCTTCGAAAACTCCACAGGAGCGAAAAAAAGCGTAAGCTGTGCAAAGCTTTAGTCGAGTAAGCGACCCAACTTCCGAGTATAAAGCGAAGTAGTTAAAAAAGTCCAACCAACAGAACTTATATTATTTCAAGTTTACACAAATGCTGATATGCACAGTATTTGCAGGTGTCTTTTGATTTTGCACTTTCATTAAATTGCAAATTTTTTATATCATCATATGCTTTTACAATTAAATTTTCGATATAATTCATATCGTTAGCTGTCAGCTCTTTATATATTGTTTTGCTGTGGTTTTCAACATAAATCAAGCCAACTTTTGAAACTTTTTTATTTGTCATTTTTTCAAATGCATATTTATAAAAGCACAGTTGATTAAAATAGTCTTCACGTGATTCTCCTATTTCCACTTTTTTTGTGCTTACTGGTGTTCCTGTTTTGTAATCATACAGTTCATATGTACCATCTTTATTTTTTTCAATACGGTCTATTTTACCTGAAATAAAATTACCTTTTACATCTATATTATTAAAACTGTATTCAACATACGCTATTGATTTTATTGGTGTTTGGATAAATCTTGGATAATAATCTTTTAATGAATCACATCCACGTTTTAGAAACATTTCTTTTTTTTCAATTGTTGTAAAAATGCTATTATCCATATTATATTTGAACAATTCAAGCATTTCTTCAAATTTTGGATAGTGATTATTTTGAAAAGCAAAATTTACTGCTCTTTCAAGCACATTATGAACTGCGGTACCATAATTTGCCTTGTCCCAGTTTGCATGTTGAATGTCTATATTTAAAACTTTTAAGTAGAAAAATTTCTTTTGACAAGATATATAGTCATTTAGTCTTGTAGGACTTAATATTATATTACTAACCCGTTGTTTTATTTCGTTTTCAAAAGCTTTCTGATTATTATAAATATCTTTTGATAAAAATTTGTAGTATTCGTTTTCAAATAAATCACGGTTATAATCAATTTGATAAGTGTCAAAATCAAAATTATGTTCAATTGCTGTATTTAAATATTTTGTAAGTTCTTGCGGTTTTTCATTGTTACTTGACGCAAAAGAAAGTGTTAAACCAAATTTTGCACGTGTTATTCCTACAAAAAGAAGTTTCAACAATTCAGAATCTTTTTTTTCTTGCTCATATAACGGCTCAAGCACCTCATCTGTTATGTACTTATAATCACCGTTACGTCGAAAATCTTCCCAAGATGACGAAACCAGATTTGGCAAATAAACATATTCAAACTCACGGCCCTTTGAACCATGATAAGTTATAAGCTGAACAGCATTCTGTACCATATTATTTTTGTCAATTGTTATATCTATTTCATTATTTAAAGCATCATCAAAGTATCTGACAAAATCATTTATATTTACTGTCGGGTTTAAATCCTTTAGTTCTTTTGCTTCATCAATAATTTTTTTTATTGATAAAATATTTTCCATTCTGTTTTTATCTGATTCAAAATAATATTTTAAAATGCCACTTCGGTTTATTATTTCAATTATTGTTTCATGTAAATCGTTTTTTGATGAATAATCTCTTAAATAGTTAAATACATCTAAAAATTTCTTAATTTTTGGCTCATTAACAAACTCATTATCTTTTTTGAGCAAAATTTCCATATTTGTTATAAAATCTTTACGATTTATTCTATTTTCAATTAAAAGTCTATTGTAATCTTTTATATCAAGTTCAAACGGTGAAGATAATAAAAGCCCGAATAGTTTATCAGAATTTAGTATATGATTATCAAGTGCTTTTAGATAAAAATAA
>USEW01000070.1 GCA_900553845.1 uncultured bacterium | reverse complement strand
ATTCATTTGTGTATCCATAATTTTTTTTGCAAATTCCTGACTATAGTTATTGCGATTCATTAATCGTTTTAAGCGAACGTTTTCATTAGCCTGGATAAAAATTATAACATCAAACATATTTTGTAATTTTGCTTCAAACAAAAGAGGAACAGAAGCTATAGCTATATTTTCATTTTTATTTATTTCAAAAAAGTCATTTATTTTTTCTATAACTTTCTTATGCAATATTTTTTCAAGTTTTTTACGTAAATCTATACAATTAAAAACAATCTTAGCTAATTTTTTTCTTGAGAGTATATTATTTTCAAATATGTCAGCTTTGGGAAAAATGTTTGAAACTTTTTTTATAACATTTTTGTCATTTTTAAGTAAATCATGTACAATATCATCAGCTGAAATAACATTTATTCCATAACTTTTAAATATATTTTCGCTCAGTGTTTTTCCCGATGCAATATTTCCTGTCAATCCGATTTTTATCACAATTTAATACTCCAAGATTATTTTTCTTATATTTATTTTAAATTATGTAAACAAAAATGTAAAATTTCTTTAAATAAAAGATTTTTTAATTTAGAATATATATTATAAATGTATAAGCGGATAATATTTTAATATAATTTTTATTGGGTGGATAAGAATATGAATGACAAAATAACAGATGCAAAAGATACGAATAAGTTAAGTAGTAGTTTTTCAAAAAACCTCTACACAACCGATGTTATAAAAAAAACAACAAAATTTACCAATCAGCAGATTATTGATTTATGTAAAAATGGTATTGTACAGCCTCAGAAAACTTTGGACGGAAAAATATATTTTACAAAAGATGATTTTTTAGTTATGGAAAAGTTGTCAAAAGCTCATGAAGAGCTTGGATTAATTGATAATTTGCCAGAGGAGTCGATAAAATCCGAAAGTGATAAAGAAAATATAAAAACTACACAATTTGAATTAAAACAAAAAATAAAATTGCCTAAATTATCCGCAACTTTTGATAAGGAAAATAAAGTTGAACCAAAAACAGACAAATTAAATGAAAATTATAATATAAAAGAATTTGAGAATAATATTATAAATAAAATGGAAACCCTTTTATCTAAAAAACTTGACGGTCTTGATGAGGTTGTGGTTGAGCTTATACATACTAAGACAGAAATAAACATGCTACGGTCAAAATTAGATGAAATGGAAGCTAAAAATTATACTTTATCAAACGAAGTTAATTCTTATAAAAATATAGGTTTTGGACTATATGTAAAATCAAAAGAAGAGATAAAAAATTAAGTGAGTTATAGAATGTTAAAAAATATTATAAAAAGTGAAGTTGAAAAAAGTATTGAAAAAACATTAAAAAAAAATGAATTGAATTTAGGCGAAAGTTATGAAATAAATATAAGTGTTGAAACACCAAAAAAAAACGAGTTTGGTGATTTTGCAGTTAATATTTCCAAACTTTCAAAATATGCAAAGAAATCGCCAGTCGAAATAGCAAACGTTATAAAAAATAATATAGAACTTAGTGATTGTGAAGTTAATATAGTTGGCGGGTTTATCAATTTTAAACTTGGAAAATCTTACTTAAAGAATATATTAAACGAAATTTACAAAGAAAAAGAAAATTATATAAAAAATAATCAAGGAGATGGTAAAAAAGTCTTGCTTGAATATGTATCAGCAAATCCAACAGGTCCTTTTCATATAGGTCACGGACGTTGGGCAGCCTTTGGTAGTGCTTTAGCTAATATACTTAAAGTTTCAAATTACAAAGTTCATCAGGAATTTTACATAAATGATGCTGGAAATCAAATTAATAATCTTGGAAAATCTTTATATATTCGCCTTATGCAGGCAATGGAAGAAAATATTGATTTCCCTTATGATGATGAATTGGCAATAAAAAATTATTATACAGGTGATTATTTAATTGACGTAGCTAATAATTTTCTTCAAGAACAAACAAACGTCGCAAACGAAATTAAAAAAGAAGGTATAACTAAACTTAATCTTGAAATACTATCAAACTATGCTAAAAAGGCTATGTTTGATTTGCAGCGTGAAACTTTAAATAATTTTAAAACGTATTTTGACGAGTATTTTTCAGAATGTTCATTATATAAGTCAAATGAAGTTGAAAATTGTGTAAATTATTTAAAAGATAAAAATTTGATTTATGAAGAAGAAGGCGCTTTATGGTTCAAAACAACACAATTTGGCGATGAGCAAAATAGGGTTATAAAAAAACAAGATGGCTCAAATACTTATTTAACATCTGATATAGCTTATCATATAAATAAACTTAAGCGCGGGTATGATATATTGATAAACATATGGGGAGCAGATCATCATGGCTATATTCCGCGTATAAAGGCAGCTATTGAAGCATTTGGATATAACCCGAATTCTCTTGAAGTGATATTGGGTCAGCTTGTCAATTTAATTATTGACGGTGAACAGGCTAGAATGGGTAAACGTTCAAAAATGATTACTTTATCGGATTTAATAGATGAAGTAGGTGTTGATGCTACTCGTTTTTGGATGTTGTTGAGAAGCTGTGACACAACTTTGGATTTTGATGTAAATTTGGCAAAAAGTGCAAATGATGATAATCCTGTTTTTTATGTTCAGTATGCCCATGCAAGAGCTTGTTCGATTTTACGCCACGCTAATGGCAATTATGAATATAAAAACTCAGCCCAAACATTTTCAAATGAAGAACTTGAAAATATTTATACTGATATAAGTAAATATAATCTGGATAATTTGTTTGAAGATGAATTAGGTTATGAATCTATAAAAAGACTAGTATTAAAATTGGAAGAAATAAAAAGTGTAATTTATAATTGTGCTAAAAATAGATGCGTATATTTGTTATGCAAATATTTACTTGAACTTGGTCAGGTCTTTCATCAGTTTTATAACACAAATCGTGTAATAACTGATGAAAGGGAGTATACTACTCTCAGGTTAATTTTAGTTAATGCTTTTATTATTATTATGAATCTTGGGCTTAATATTATTGGAATTAGTGCACCTGACAAAATGTAAAAAAATAATTAAGGGTTGTATATGAATTTAAGTATTGGTATTGATATTGGCGGTACTAAGGTTTTATGCGGATTAATTGATGCTAGGGATGGAAAAGTTCTTAATACTGTTAAAAAGAAGACGCATTCTTCAAATGATTTATGTAAAATTACATGTGATCTAATTAATGAGCTTCTTGAATTATCAAATTTAAATTGTTCTCAAATTTACAAAATAGGAATAGGTGCAGCTGGACAGATTGACAGAAAAAACGGTATAATTTTATCATCACCCAATATTGATTGTTCAAATTTGAACCTGAGAAAGGTCATTGAAGAAAAATATAATATTCCTGTGTTTATCGGTAATGACGTTGAAACAGCGACACTTGGAGAAATGGCATATGGTGCTGGGAAAAACTATAATAATTTTATGTGTGTATTTGTAGGTACAGGAGTTGGTGGCAGTTTGGTTATAAATCGACAATTGATAAAAGGTGCAAGTGGTACAGCAGGAGAGATTGGTCATATAAAAGTATCATTAAACGGTAAAAAATGTGGTTGCGGAAAATACGGATGTCTTGAAGCATATGCTTCAAGAACTGCAATAGAAAATAATATTCGTAATTCTTTAGAATCTGGTAAAAAATCATGCATTTCTGATTATATTCAAGGTAACAAAAAAATAACATCAAATGTTATAAAAAAATGTGTAGAAAAACATGATGAAGTTGTGCTTGATTCCCTTGAGCAAGCTTCTGGTTATTTAAGTCTTGGTCTTGCAAGTGTTGTTAACCTTGTAAATCCACAGTGTATTATTTTAGGCGGAGGGTTAATTAATGCTGTTGATGAATTTTTTGATATGACGGTCAATAAAACAAAATGTGAAGCTATGGATATTGCAATAAAAAAAACAGAGTTTAAAAAAGCTATGCTTGGTGATTGTTCTGGTATTATAGGGGCTTCTCTTTTATAAAAAATAATTAACAAAACTTAACAATTTAATTAAAATAAAGCAATATTTGTTTTTAAAATGTTTTTATTATAATGTAGGAAGTTTAAAAAAATAAAAAAAATGGAACAAAAGGATTGTTCCAAGTATAAAGTGTGAATTAAGTATAAGTATAAGTATAAAGTGTGAAGTGTTTGTCAAATTATATTATGTTTGTGATTTATGTATATATAAAGTATATCACAAACGTAATATTTCACTTTTTCTAAAATTTGTTACAAAAGTTTACAAAAAAAAGGGTGTAATTACTATAATTACACCCTTTTCCATTTTATAACTATTTTAAATTAAGCTTCAATAAATATCTTTTTGCCGACTATATTTGGTTTTCCGTTATAATAACCTGCAAAGTAACCGCTTTTTGATGGCGTATTTTTTCCATATGTTTCATTAGCTGCATTTTGTTGAATAAATGGATTTTTTCCATGCTCACCTGCAAATGCAACTTGATTTTGTCTTTGTATAGCATTTGCTTTGTTAACTTGCGCCACCTGGTTTGATGGAGTGAATGCTTTTGATAAGATATTTGCGATGTTATTAAGCATTATTTAGCACCTCTTATTTATAACATAATTAAATTATAATGTTTTATTTCATGTTGTCCATTTATATTTTACATTAATAGAAAATATTTGTAAAGATGTAAATTAATATAAAAACATACAATCACCGTAGCTATAGAATCGATAGTTTTGATTTATTGCATTTTGATATGCATTTAAAACATATTCACGTTTTGAAAATGCACTTACTAGCATAAGCAGTGTAGATTTTGGCAGATGAAAGTTTGTAATTAATTTATTTACAACTTGAAATTTATAACCAGGATAGATAAACAAATTTGATTCATCATATGTTGAAACTATTTTTCCATGTTTTTTATAAACACTTTCTAAAGTTCTTACGGTTGTTGTTCCACAGGCTACAATATTTTTTTTGTTTTTTATTGCTTCATTTAAAATATTTGAAGTTGTTTCATCAATATGATAACTTTCAAAGTCCATTTTATGTTCTAAAATATTATCTGTTTTAACTGGACGAAAAGTGCCAAGTCCAACATTTAAAGTTATATAACATATTTGAATATTTTTTTCTTTTAATTTTTGAAGAATTTCTTCGCTGAAATGGAGTCCTGCTGTCGGCGCAGCCACGGAGCCTGAATTTTTTGCGTACACAGTTTGATATCTTTTTTTATCAAGGTTTTTTATTTCATCAGATGTCATTTTCCTTTCTATATAAGGCGGCAGTGGCATGTTACCATATTGTTTTATTGCTTCTTCAATACTGCCATTTTTATAATTTAACTTGACTATCCATTTTCCATCGTGTTCGCATTTTTCTATAACTTCAATATTAAAATCATTTGCAACATCAATAAAGCTGCCTATTTTGATTCTTTTTGATGGTTTAATTAAACATTCCCAAATATCATTAATTTTATATTTTTTTAATAGAAAAACTTCGATTTTTGCACCACTGGGTCTTTTTGTTCCAAATATACGGGCTTCAATAACTTTTGTATTATTTAAGACTAAAACATCGTTTTCATCAAGCAAATCAACTATTTGATAAAATTTTAAATTATGAGTTTCGCCTGTGTCACGGTTCATTATCATCATTTTTGACTCTTCACGTTTGCTTGAGGGCATTTGAGCTATAAGTTCACTGGGTAATTCATAATCAAAATCTATTGTTTTTAAGTTCAATGTATTATCCACTTGAGGTATTTCCTGATTTATACTATATTTTATATTTTACCATAGATAAGTAAAAAAAAAGGAACAAAAGATTTGTTCCAAGTATAAAGTGTGAATTATATATAAAGTATATTATATACGTAATATTTCATATTTTAAAAAATTTTGTTACAACTTTTACAATAAAAAAGGGAATAGATAAAAACTATTCCCTTTTTAGTTTGTTATTTTTCCTAAATTTTAATTTTCCGCGTAAACACTAACCTGTTTGCGAGTACGGCGATATGGTTCAAACTTCACTGTCCCATCGATTAATGCAAACAAAGTGTCATCAGAACCGATACCAACATTAACACCGGGATGAATTTTTGTACCTCTTTGGCGTACTATGATATTACCAGCCAAAACAGCTTCACCACCATACTTTTTTACACCAAGTCGTTTACTTTCCGAGTCACGACCGTTTTTCGATGAACCAACACCCTTCTTATGTGCCATTTTTATATCTCCTATCTAGTATTTTAATTTATTCTTCTTCACTTGTTGTATTTTGTGCTTTTTCAGCTTTTGTTTTAATTTTATTAATCATTACACGACAAAAACTTTGCCTATGACCTTGTTTACGACGATAACCTTTTTTGGCACGTTGTTTATATATAAGAATTTTTTTATCTTTATCAATTTTTATAACTTTACCTTCAACTTGTGCATTTGCAACATATGGTTGGCCTACTTTTGATTTTTTGCCGTTAACTAACATTACAACTTTTTCAAAAGTAACTTTTTCATCAACTTCTTTTCCTAAAAGTTCAAAGTCAACATAACGACCTTCTTCAACTTTGTATTGTTTTCCTGATGCTTCAATAATTGCGTACATCTCATTTTCCTCTCTATTTTTAGGTGCCGCAGTCTTTTTTAAGACATTTAATACAGCATACCTCTTAATAATATTACTATATAAATATAACAATGAAAAAACTCCTTGTCAATTAAAACTTGGAGTTTTTATACTTTTTTTAATTTTATTTTACAAATATGGTTATTGATGTATTTGTTCTGTTGAAATTTGTTCAATATTTGAAGTTTGTGAATTTTGATTTTGTATTGTATTTTGATTAAAAGATTGCTGAGTATTATTTTGTGGTGTGTGGTTTTGTTGTTGTGGATTAGGAAGTTGCTTATTTTGTGAATATGAATTTTGATTAGCATTTATTGCTATTGTATTTAAATTGTATGGTAATAAAACCTGCTTGGGAGTATACTGCTGCTGTCCGAACGGTTGAGCTATTGCAGTATTTTGTATACCTGAAGTTACATATGCGTTTGGGTATGGGATATAATATCCATAATTGCTCGCTGATAAATAAGGAATAACATTTGTTGCTCCTGTGTATCTTGTTTCAATAGGAAGTGGGTTTATCATGTTTTGATTTTGTATCATAGGATATTGATTTGCAAATGGTTGCATACCAAAATTGAGTCCACTTAAATTCATACTTAATTCTCCTAATACTTACTATATATTTATAAAGTTATTTTTCTTAAAATAATTAACTTTTATAAGCATAAATTGTTACAAAAATTAATACTTATAAGTGTTAAAATATATATACTTAAAGTATAAGGTTGTTAAAGTGTATAATTATTATTTTAAAATTAAAAAAAATGAACTTGAGTTTGAGTTTTCAACTGATAATCTTGAAGTTTTCAATGAGAAAGCTTCATATTATCTAAAAAGGATATTTGAAAAAAATGAAATAAATATAGAAGAGGATGCTGCTTCAAACTTGTCACTTAGTGATGATAATTGTTCTCAAAATAAACAGACTTCTAGTTTTGAAGATAAATTAAATGAAGCTCTTGAAAACCCCAAAACCAAGGTCATTGAAAAACAGTTTGAAGAGGATGCTTTTAAAACATTTTATTTTGAGAAAAATCCCTTGACTAACCTTAATAGATTTATTCTCTGTGCTTTTTATTTGCAAACTATTGAGAATCTTAAAAGTTTTACCTTAAAACAGATAAATAATAAATTATATCCTATTACCAATTTCCCGATTGACCATCCTATTCTTGAGGAAGCCATGGCAAAAGGTTATATAAAACTTGATGAAAATGAAAATATAAATTCCCTAAAACATTATATATTAACTAAAGAAGGCGTTAATTATTATGAAAACAACCTTATCATCTAAAGTTGCAGTATTGTTAAGTGGCGGTGTTGATAGTTCTGTCAGTGCTTTTTTGCTTAAAAAATTAGGATATGAAGTAATAGGACTTACTTCAAAAATGGTTGATGATGACAATTTTAAACAGGTTGCTCAAAATGCAAAAAAAGTTGCTGATGCGTTAAATATTGAACATTATATCCTTGACTTATCATCTGAATTTAAAAATAATGTAGTTGAATATTTTGAAAATGACTATATAAATGGTAAAACACCAAATCCTTGTATTATATGCAATAAAACTATTAAATGGGGAGAATTGTTTGATTATGCTATAAATGAGTTAAAATGTGACTATGTTGCAACTGGTCATTATGCAAAAATTGAACATGAAAACGGCGTCTATACTTTAAAAGCAGCATTGGATGATAAAAAAGACCAATTGTATTATTTATTTGAATTAAATCAATATCAGCTTTCAAAAACATTGTTCCCGTTATGTTCTTTAACTAAAGATGAAGTCCGAAAAATTGCAAGAGAAAATAATTTGCCTTCAAAATCTGCAAAAGAAAGCCAAGACATATGTTTTATAAAAAAACCATGTACAACAAAGAAATATCTGCTTAAAAAATTTGGTACTAAGCAGGGGAATTTTGTTTTAAAAAGTGAAGACAGAATAATAGGAACGCACGATGGTTGTTATTTATATACGGTAGGTCAAAGAAAAGGAATTGGAATATCGTATGAAGTGCCTCTTTATGTTTTAGGTATTGACAGTGAAAATAATATTGTATATTTAGGTGTCAAACGTGAACTTGATGAACATTTTGTGAATCTTAAAAATGTTTTTATCCAGAATCCCAAGTATTTGCTTGAGGAATTTAAAGCTTTTATTAAGATTCGATATAACATGAATTATTTTACAGGCAAAATATGCCTCAAAAAAAATAATGAGGCACTTGTAGCTTTTGATGAACCCGTGCAGTCTGTTACAAACGGTCAGGCGGCAGTATTTTATGATATTAATGATAAGTCCTTGATTGGTGGCGGTTGGATCGAAAAGTAATGTTAACAGATGTCGTGTTTACATACGTTTTCAAGTCTTTTTGAAACTATTTCCCAATCAATATTATTAATAAAAGTATCTAAATAAGCTGCTTTATTTATACCATAATCAAGAGTATAAGCGTGTTCCCAAACATCAAGTACAAGTAGTGGTATGTTTAAAAGAGGAACATGTTCATCATGTAAATCAATTACTGAATGTTGAAGTTTTATTTGGCGTTCATCATAACCTAAAATTACCCAACCAGAGCGTGCACTTTTTGCGGCTTCTTTTAAGTCATTAATGTATTCATCAAATGAATTAAATTCATGGTTAATAAGTTTCATAAGCTTATCAGATGGCAAAGTTTTTTTTGAACTTAAATTTGAAAAATAAAATTCATGTAGAACAACACCATTTTGAGGAAATGCTTTAAAACTTAAAAGGCTTCGGTATTCTGAATATGATGGATTCCCTTTTTTTTCAGTCAAATCAGCGATTTTTTTGTTTATTTCATTTACACTTTTAACCTTTCTAGAGTATAATCCTAAAGGTGCTATAAGTGTTTCTCCAATAGCTTCAATTT
>USEW01000069.1 GCA_900553845.1 uncultured bacterium | reverse complement strand
TAAAGACATAAATCAGTTATCAGACGAACTTGGTTTAGATAGTTTATGCTTTATTGATTTAGCAGATATTATAGAATTGTGTCCAAAAAACGATTACTGTTTTGATTGTTTTTTATAATAATTTTAAGATATGTTAGGTTATTTATTTTAATGTAAATTTTTGTAAAAATATTATTTAAAATTAGCAAATTTTTTTATGTTTTGTTTTTTATATAATTGTAAAGACTAAAGGAGAAAAATTGTGGGTTTAAATATAAATCCTTTCCAACAAAACCTTTTTCAACAGCAAGCAGTGCAAGGTATTCAGCCTAAAGTTCAAGGTCAGAATTCTGGTATTAATACAGTAAAACCAAAAGCTCTAGGAACTGCTGGATTTGAAGGTGCCTCTCAAACTAGCCCAATGTTGAATCAGCAAACATCAGGTTTATCTTTTGCAGGTGCAAACGGTGTTGAAGGGGGTGTAACTGTTACTGGACAAATGGGCCGTGAAACAGGAGTTGCAGGTAAAAAACTTAATCTAGTTGCATAGGACTATTTTAACGATTTTAAAAATTCACTAAACTCCATTCTATTTTGATTTGATGTGCTTAAGTCTTTAATGCTTATTGTATTATTATTT
Source organism: uncultured bacterium (assembly GCA_900553845.1). Classification (GTDB taxonomy): domain Bacteria; phylum Cyanobacteriota; class Vampirovibrionia; order Gastranaerophilales; family Gastranaerophilaceae; genus UMGS1477. The sequence goes on along the minus strand of USEW01000069.1, from coordinate 9,068 downwards.
ATCTCATCTTCACCTAGAATCAAAGCAAAATTTGCAGTTTTTGCTGCTTTTTCAAACTGTTTAGTGAATTTTTTGTTGCTATAATCAAAATCAGCAGATTTATTATGTTTGCGTATTTCACTAACAAGTTTTAAAGCTTCAATTGAATTTGTCGAAATAACAAAATAATCTAGTTTAGGTTGCTTTTTTTGATTAATTAATAAGTTTAATCTTTCAAGACCCATAGCAAACCCCACAGCAGGTGTTTTTGGACCGCCTAGTGTCTCAACAAGATTGTCGTACCTTCCGCCTCCACAAACGGCATTTTGAGAACCTAAATTTGTAGATTTTATTTCAAAAACTGTACGGTTATAATAATCAAGCCCCCGAACAAGCTTTTTATTTTCAATATATTTAATATTAAGTTCGTTTAAATATTTTTTTAATGTTGCATAATGTTCATTGCATTCTTCGCATATAAAATCACTTTGGATAAAATTCTCAATATCGCTTGAAGCAAGTTCTTTTAAACAAGATTCATTTTTGCAATCAAGAATTCGAAGAGGATTTTTTTCATATCTCATTTTGCAATCTTCACACAAGTTTTCAAGTTTATTTGAAAGAATTTTTTTTAAATTTTCTCTAAAATCACTTCGACACTTTTCACAACCTAGTGAATTTATTTCTACAGTTAAATCATTAAGACCTAAATTATTTAAAAAATTACAAGCACTAAGTATAACTTCAGCATCAGCTGTTGGGTTTGCTTCACCAAAAAATTCAACACCAACTTGATGAAACTGTCTTTGTCTGCCTGCTTGTGGGCGTTCATAACGAAACATAGGGCCTTTATACCAGAATTTTTGCGGGCTTGGCATACGAAAAAAGCCATGTTCTATATATGCTCTTACAACTGATGCTGTGCCTTCAGGACGAAGTGTCAAGCTTCTGTCGCTTTTTTCAAAAGTATACATTTCTTTATTCACAATATCTGTTGAATCGCCTACACCTCTTGAAAAAAGCTCTGTTGCTTCAAATATTGGTGTTCTTATTTCTTGATAATTGGCATTATTAAATGTATTTATTGCAGCATTTTCCATAAATTGCCAGTTTACAATTTCTGATGGCAATATATCTTTTGTACCTTTTTGTGCTTGTATTTTTTTCATGTTTTAAATAACAGGCTAACGCCCCTCATCCTTTCTTATTCCTTCACTAACGTGGTTTGATTTTTGTTTTGTTTTTGCGTTGAAGTCCAATTATTCTATTTTTCTTCAAATTCTTTGTTTTAGTTTTAAATAACGGGCTAACGCCCCTCATCCTTTCTTATTCTTTCACCAACGTGGGTTGACTTTTTATTTTATTCTTAATTTTTTTAATTTAATGTCCTCCGGACAGGGTTACTTTTTGTGAAAAAAGTAACCAAAACCGCAACCCGATTTGCTGCTCACATTCTCACTAAACTCAACCCAAGCAGCCTTAACTCGCACTTCGTGCTCAAACAGACGGCTGCTTGACGATGTTACGTCAAGTGATAATTGTTCGCAGCTGCATATGGGTTGTAATTGTTGTATTCACTTTTACTTTCTTATTTTTCATCCTTTTAAATAACGGGCTAACCCCCCACATACTTTCTTATATTATAAACTTGCCGTTTTCATAGATAAGTTCATCGTCAATATAGATTTTGCCGCCATTTTTCATATTTTTTATCATATCCCAATGCAATCCGGATTCATTTTTACCTCCGGTTTCAGGATAAGAAGCTCCCAATGCTATATGGATTGATCCGCCTATTTTTTCATCAAAAAGTATGTTGCCTGTAATATCCTGAATCATATCATTTGTGCCTATAGCAACTTCACCAACAAAACTTGAACCTTCATCCATATTAAGCATTTTTTTAACATATTCTTCATTGTGGTCAGCTTTTATTGACGTAACTTTACCATTGTCGAATGTAAGAAGTATATTTTTTGCCTCAACTCCTCGATATATTTGAGGAAAATCAAAGAAAACAGTACCGTTTGCTGAATCTTCAACAGGAGATGTAAATATTTCTCCATCAGGAAAGTTGTTTAATCCGCAACAATTTATCCATTTACGACCTTTTATTGAAAAAGTTATATCTGTTTTTTCACCAACAAGCCTTATTGTTGATTTATCTTTATTTAAGTAGTCAACGAATTTTTGTTGTGTTTTACCAATTTCTTCCCATTTTTTTACAGGGTCTTCAACATTTAAATGGCAAGAATTTATAAGAAACTCACTATAACCATCTAATGACATACTAGCTTCCTGAGCAAGTGCATTTGTTGGATAATCAGCTATAACCCAGCTTAATGTTCCTTCTTGAGAACGTTTAAGCAGCAAATTTGACAAATCTTTCGTTGCTTTTGAACGCTTTGCCATTTTGTTATGATTAGCTCGTGCCATTTCTTTTAAATTTTTGGGCGCACCTATTGATATCATTTTATCAGCCTTTTTATATTCCAACTCTGTCATAGGATCTATATATTCAAGCTGTTTATCATTTGCATATTTAAAATATATTTCATTAAGCCCGTCAACAGCAACTTTAACTATAGGATTTGCACCAAGTTCAAGAACGATTTTATATACTTCCTTAACAATAGGTGTTGCTTCGTTGCTTGTTGCACGAATTATAACTAAATCATCTTTTTGAACATTTACACAGTATTTAACAAGTACATCTGCATATTTTTTTATTACATTGCTATCCATCTTATATATTACTCCTATTCTTCATCTTCAAGTGATTGAAATCCTTTTTTATGACTATGAAGTGTGACACCTCTTTTTGAAGTTTGTACAAATTCAATCAATTCCTCAATATATTTATTAGTTTGAACTTCACTTTTGATTTTTTCAATTGCTTGTGTTGTATTTAAGTCAGGTGATATTAATATTTTAAACGCTTTATTCAAATTGGTTCTGTCTTCCAAAGCAACACCTCTACGTTTTAAAGCAACAACATTTAAAGCTCTTGGCACAGGAGGTCTGCCTTCTCCTTTTGAAAAAGGTAAAATATCCTGTCTTGCCGCTGAAAAACCGCTTACAATACTCATTTTACCAATTCGAATATTTTGATGAAATACACTCATTCCACCAACAAATGCACCAAAGCCAACTTTTATATGTCCGCCTAATGTAACAAGATTTGCTAAAATAACTTCATCATCAAGCTCACAATTGTGGGCTACATGTGATGACACCATAAGCAAACATTTGTCACCAATAATTGTTGACTTTCCTTCGCCAGATGCTCTATGTATGGTTGCGTATTCTCTTATTTGACAATTTTTTCCTACAATAACTTTTGTAGGTTCATTTTTATAGCCTAAATCCTGTGGCGGTGTGCCAATAGAGGCAAAAGGAGATATTATTGTCCCTTCACCTATTGTCGAATGTTCAATATATGCATTTGCGCATACTTTGACATTATCACCAAGTATTACATTTTCACCTATATATGCATTTGGTCCTATTTCACAATTATTACCAATTTGTGCATCTTTTGCTATTATTGCTCTATTATCTATCATTTTTAACCAACCTTTGAACTATCAATTATTGAAAACATTAAATCCGCTTTGACTGTCAATTTACCATCAACAAAAGCCTGACAAGCTGCTTTTAATATTGGTCCTTTTATTGTAACCAATCTCGATTCCATATCTAATCTATCACCCGGGCGGACTACATTTTTAAAACGACAATTATCAACACCTGCAAATAAAACAAGACGTCCTTTATATTGAGGTAATGTCATAACAACACCTGCACTTAATTGAGCCATTGCTTCAATTTGCAAAACACCCGGCATTATAGGATTATTTGGGAAATGTCCTTGAAAAAATTCTTCGTTCATCGTTACATTTTTATACCCCTTACAGTATTCCATAGGAACACATTCCGTTATTCTGTCAACAAGTAAAAAAGGATAACGGTGAGGTATCATATTCATTATATCCATAATATTAAACTGTAAAATATCTTTCTTTTCGCTCATTTTGCCTCCTCTATTTTATATTTCGATTAATTTTTCTTTTAATAATTTACATACATTTATATGAACAGCGTGACCTGCTTCCTTTACAAGTATATTTACTTTAAAGTTTAAAGGATTTTTTTGACTTAAATAAAAATCACCGATAATATCAAGTATTTTATGTTTTATAGGTTCATTATCGCTTTTTAAGTCACTTGTATAACCGTCATCAGTTAATCCCAATGTATTTTCAATTGTAACACCCCGAGCAAACCCAATTTTTTGAAGCGTTTCAAGTTCCTTTAAATAGCCAAAAGTTCTTGCTTCAATAATTTCATTTCTTAATATTTCATCTTTATTATTAAAACTTACCCATTTTTGTGATAAATGAGGATGATTAAAGTTAACAGCATATGTAATTATTAAATCATTTGAAGGTAATACAACAAGTGATGTTTTGCCATTTTCATAAAATACGGGTTCTTTGACCGTATAATATTTATCATCGGGTTTATTTATACCGAATAATTTTATCCATTCACAACTTCCTCCATCCAATATAGGAAGTTCATAATGATTTAAGTAAACATCAAGTGAGTCAATATTTGAAAAAGCACAAGCTGCCATAAAATGCTCAATTAACATAACTTTTGCATTTTGGTTCCCAATAACAACACAATGGTCAGTTGCAATTACATTATCAACTTTTGCTTCAATAACTTCATTCCCGATATAAAAACGAATGCCTTTTTCATTTGAAGGCACACATCTTACTTTGGATTCCATACCTGTCATTAAACCATTTGATGTAATTTCAAATTCTTTAGCTATAGTTGTCATTTAGTTGCCTTCACTTTCATTTTCAATATTTGATTCAAACTGTGATAGCATATGTTCATATTTTTTAAATTTTTGAACAACATTAGCGGCATCTTTCATTAATTTCATTTGTTTAATAAAGTCTTTTCTCAACACAGCAGGAGTTCCAGCTATAATTGATTTTGGAGGAAAGCTTTTTGAAACGCCGGTTGAAGCCATAACAATTGAGTCGCTGCCTATTTCAATATGGTCAGCTAATCCTGCTTGTCCTGCAATTACAACTCTGTCACCAATTACACAGCTTCCAGCAATACCAACTTGAGAAACAATCATGCAAGCTTTGCCTATTTTACAGTTATGACCTATTTGAACAAGGTTATCAATTTTTGTCATCTCACCAATTATTGTATTTTCAATAGTACCACGGTCAATACAAGTGTTTGCACCTATTTCAACATCATCTTCTATAGTTACAGACCCAATTGAGGGGATTTTAAATATTTTTTGTTTTTGGTTTATATCTTTAATTTCTCCGCCTTCTTTTCGTGCTTGCTCAATATTATCAGGTGTTTCAGTAACAAAACTAAACCCATCGGCACCAATAGAGACTCCATTGTGAATTATTACACGATTTCCTATTTTTACATCATCACCAATATTTACCCCAGGATATATTAAACAATTTTCACCGATTTCAACATTTCGTCCAATATATACGTTTGGCATTATTTTACTTGAATTGCCTATTTTTACATTACGTCCAATATAAGAATTTGCACCAATTGAAACATTTGGACCCAAATGAGCATCTTCAGCAACAACTGCACTTGGATGATTATTTAAACAAGTTTCAGGCGGTATATAAAACAAATGTAAAAGCTTCATCATCGCTAACTTTGGCCGTTCAACCTCAATTGTGCTTATATTATCTAAACTTACCCCTAAAGGAACAAGTGCAACTTTTGCTTTAGTTTTTCTTAAATTATCTATTTCTTCTTCAGATAGTGCAAGTGCTAAAGTATTTTCGTCAGCTTTTAAAGGCGGTAGTAATTTATTTATTTTAACTTCATCTATTTTATTTACCATTCCGCCAACAATTTCACTTATTTGCTCAATTGTATATGATTTCATTAAATGTCTCCTTTTATATTCATTATTCTTATTTTATAACGATTATAAAAAAAATACAAAATCTTTACATAACTTCTAATTTTATTTTTTTGATTAATTATGCGCTTTTAATGTATAGATTTGTAAAAATTATAAGAGTAAAGTAGCAAAAAAAAACTTTCACCAACGTATTATAAATAGATAAAAATAGTGGTACAAGAATTGTATCAAAGTAGAGAAAGCTCAAAGAAAGGAAAAATTATGAAAATTACAAAAGAAGTAATTACAAATCAGACACAGCAGTCAAAAAAATCTCGAGGGCTAAAAGCAGCACCTTCAAACCTTCTTGGGGATGTTAAGCTAAAGAAAGGAAATTTGAAACAAGACATGGTGAGTTTTGGAAGTCCGGTGATATATCAGGAAGTTATAAAACATAAGTCACATCCTATATTTATAAAAAGATTAGCAAAATTTATTGATAAATTCGAAGAAAAAACAAAAAAGAATAAACAAGCTTCGGTAGATTCAAATTTTATGAGTTCAGAATATTTAGGACATGGAATGTCAGGAAATGCACATATATTATATGATGCTTTACTTGCCGTAGATACCAATGCTTTTGATTATATTGGAGATCCAATTTTCGTCGCATCAAAACATTTTGCACTAGCAATTAATGATTTGCATACAAAATTTGTAATAAAAGAAACACAAAAAAGCCATTCGAAAGATTTAGAACATGAATTTAAAGAATTAAAAGAAGTTGTAGATATGCCAAATATGCAACAAGGTGTAGCCTTAATGAAAACTCGTGATGGAGGTACATTTTTAATATCAGAATTTGCACAAGGCTCTCGAAAAGGAATAGATAAAAAAAGTGGCGAAAAAGAATTTAATAAACTGACACGGAACGAAATAAAAAATACATTAAGCTTATTAGATGAATTGGATAAAAAGGTTTATTTAATCCGGATTTAAATTTAGGGAATATATTATACAGAGATTCGATGCCAACAATAATAGATTTAGAATGGCAAACGCAGATGCATAAAGCTGGAGATGTTTTTATATTTGCATATAGTGAAAAAAAGAGTAATATGCTTGCATACGAAGGAACAGGCCTATGTCAATATATAAAAGATTTATTTCATTCAACAAAAGGTTATCATGAATCTAGACAAGAATGTCGAAATTTTTTAAGGACATACTTTATGGAAAGAGCGCAATATTGTGACACTTCAAACAGATTAGAAAGAGTTCGCAAAGCAGTATATCAAAATCCATCCGAGGATGTCTTGGATGCGGAGATATTAAGACTTATGATATTGAAAAATCATGAAAAACAATTTACTTATTTAGATAAGAATATCGAAAAGCCTCGGGATATGTTAGAAATGGTAAGGTATCAGGGAATGGGAAACTTTGCAGCAAAACAATTGGCAGAATTTCAACCACAACGATCTTATTCTGAAGCATCAAGAGCTGAGGATGAATATTTTGAAGCAATGCGGGAGTTTGGAAGAGATTGGCATTATAAAACACAAAGTTGGTATAAAAGTTCTATTGACTATATGAAAAGACTTGTGACGGGTGAGGAACGTCAAGATTCACAATCCGGATATTCTTATTGTCCTAACATTTTTGGAAATATGTATGAACTTCATGACTATACTTGTGATAAAACAGAACTTATAAAGATCTTGCCGCCTGGAGCAAAGATAGCATGGGATAATGTTCAAATGGGCATAACGTCAAAAACTTTAGAATTAGAAGGAAATTTTGTCAAATTAAAAAAAGCTATTGATACTAGAGATATACAACTTAAGTCAAGCTCAGAAAAATCAATAAAGATCTTAACTGAAGAGATCTTCATATAAAGATAAACAATATCCAAGGCAACAGGGCATACCCTGTTGCCAATTTAAAAACAAAAAGGAGCAATCACCAACAAAGCTTCAAAGACAATGTTGTTGCAGAAACGAATAATCTTTACATAACTTTTAATTTTTTTTTATTTATTGTGCATTTTTCATGTACAATTTGTACAAATTGTAAAGATTTGTAAAAATAATAATTAATTAAGGCAATTTTTGATCTTGAGCAGTATTAAAAAAAGAGTAAAATGTGTTTTACTCCTTAAAAATACTTACTACTAACTTATTACTATAAGCCTTAATTTAATTAAGGCTTTTTTTTGTAAAATTTCGTAAAAAAATGTGGTGAAAATAAAATTTTGTTATATTATATAGTTAAGAAAAATTTAAGGGTGGTAATTAATGAAAAATAAATTAATAAAATTATTATTGTTGATATTAATATGTTTGGTTTCTAATGTTTCATATGCAGCATATGAAGTAAGCCCTTTATATTCCCGTTCTTTGGTTTATACAGGGATAGGATTTGTAAAGGTACCAAATGAGCTTACTATTTATAAACAACCTGATTTAAACTCAGAAATTATTCACCAGCTGAATGTTAAAAAATACACTGGTGATAATGTTGTTGAAACTTATGATATACGCGACTATGTAAGTATATATCGTCCTGATGAAGATTTAATTTATCTTCAGGTGACAAGCGAAGATGGTTCAGGTTGGTTTGAAGTAATAGTAAACCAACAAACAGGTGAACGGGGCTGGGTATATACCAATCAAGAAGATTTTTGGACTTTAAGGAAATTTTATGATTATTATGGCCGTAAAAATGGTCTTTACTTAATGCGAGATATTGAAGCTAAATACAAGACTTTATATTATGGTCCATATGAAGCTGCAAAGGTAAAATATGCATTTACAATAGTTAAGCATATAAAAATGATAGCTTTAAAAGACAATTGGATGATGGTTAAAATTACAGAATTTGATAATAAGTGCCATTTGGGATGGATACGTTGGCGTTTGGATAATGGACAAATAATGATATTTCCTATAGTTAAATGATTTAATTGATATTACTTTTGTTTAGAATAAATTTACATAATAAAAATGGTGAGGATATTATGTAAATGGAAAAACAAGATATTAAATTAAGTATATCCCAAATTTGTTATAATACACATCCTATTATATTAAAATGGATAATTGCAAATTTAATAGCAATAGTATTTTTTTTCATATTATCATCTATATTTATTGCTTAATTATTAAGA
>USEW01000068.1 GCA_900553845.1 uncultured bacterium | reverse complement strand
TTTTTATATGCTGATTTAATGCTTAACTGTCTTTATTTGGGGTATTTAATATTATCGTTTCTTATTTATTATAAAACCAAAGACTGTTTATAAATCACATAGTGTTGATATTGTCAGATATTTTTATAATCATTTAACATTAAAAGGTTTAAATAAAAATTTTAGTGCAGTTGATTTTTTAAACTGGCTTAAGCCAAATTATTATGAAAAACAGTCAATGATGATATTTTTTATAAAGTTTCTTTTTGCACCGCAGCTTTTTGTCTGGGCTTGTCAACATTTTGAAGCTATGGCGAGTTTTATGAATAAATTTTTTAAATTAAATTCTTTTTATTTTGATAAAAATTTATCAGATTTTGTTACTGAAAATAAAGTTAAATATATTCTTGCTTATCGTAACCTGATATATTCAATATTATTCCAATTTTTGTTTTTTATTGACTGCTTAGTCTTTTTTATAGGATATTTTACAGAAAGTATTATTTTTAATAATAAAATTAAAACAGTTGATACATCTTTTCTGGGAGTATTTATTTGTTTAATTTGCTATCCTCCTTTTAATTATGTTTCACTTTCTTTGAGTTCTTGGAAACGTACTGAAACATATTTTTCGTTTGTTGCAGATGATATATCTTTTATAAACTGGCTTTTTTATATTGTTGCATTATTATTAATTATTTTGTATGTAAGCGCATCAGTTTCTTTATTTACAAAAGCCAGCAATTTGACAAATAGAGGAATTGTTTCTCGTTTTCCTTATAATATCGTGAGGCATCCTGCATATATTTCAAAAATAAGTTTATGGTGGTTGGCTTCTTTCTGCGTTATAAAGAACTTTCTCATAAGCCAAATGTATTTGAAAACTTTTTTATATATAATTGTTGCTTTATTATGGACATTTATTTATTTTTTAAGAGCAATTACTGAAGAAAGACATTTATTACAGGATCCGGAATATCGTGATTATACAAAAATTGTGAAATATCGTTTTATTCCTTATGTTTTTTGATCTAGTATTTTTCATTATTACTTTAAATTATTATCAATTGTATTATCTATAGCAATTTCTATTTCATGATCGCTTGACTCTTGAAAACTTACTTTATCTTAAACATACATCTATAAAAGATAATTTTGCATATTTAAATTTAATTTAAATTTTATGTGATTCAATTAACACCATTAAAACTGAAATATCTGCAGGTTTGACTCCGCCAATGCGGTTTGCTTGAGCTAAATTTGAAGGGCTAACTTTTGCAAGTTTTTCCCGTGTTTCAATTGAAATATGTTTAATTTGCATATAATCAATATTTTTAGGAATTTTAACTTTTTCTAACTTTGAACTTTGCAAAACTTGATTTTCCTGACGTTTTATATAACCATCGTATTTAAGTTTTATTGAGGTTGTTGTTGTAATATCGTCAGGCAAATTTAAATTATTAGTTGTTTCATCTAACTCTTTTAAAACCTTATATTCAATTCCTGGGCGTTTTAATAGTTCATTTAAATGTGTGCCTTTTGAGATTTTTTCATTGTATTTTGCCAATATTGCATTATTTTGTTCATTGGCTTGAATTTTAGTGTTTGAAAGTCTAATAATTTCATCATTTATTGTTTTTTCTTTATCTTTAAATATTTTATACCTGTATGAATCGACAAGCCCAATTTGATAACCTATTTCAGTAAGTCTTTCATCGGCATTATCCTGTCTTAATAAAAGTCTATATTCGCTTCTTGATGTAAGCATGCGATATGGTTCATCTAAGTCTTTTGTAACAAGGTCGTCTATTAAAGTACCAATATAAGAGGAATTGCGTGGTAATGTAAGCATTTTTTCTTCATTATCAATATATTTAACAGCATTAATACCAGCAATAAGCCCTTGAGCAGCTGCTTCTTCATATCCACTTGTGCCATTAATTTGACCGGCAAAAAATAAACCTTTAATTTTTTTTGTCATAAGTGTGTGGTTTAATTGATATGATGGGATATAATCATATTCAACAGCATAAGCAGGTTTTATAATATGAACATTTTCAAGTCCCGGGAGCGTTTTTAACATTTCAATTTGCACATTTGCAGCTAAAGAAGTTGAAAAACCTTGCACATACATTTCATATGTGTTTTTTCCTTCAGGCTCAATAAAAATGTGATGAGAAGGGTTTTGTGCAAATCTAATTATTTTATCTTCAATACTTGGACAGTATCTCGGGCCTTTTCCATGGATTAAACCTGAGTATAAAGGGGAAGTATTTATATTTTCTTTAATGATTTGATGAGTTTTTTCACTAGTTCTTGTTAAATAACAAGGATATTGTTCCCGAATTGGTCTATTGGGTAAAAAAGAAAAGAAACTTAAGTTTTCATCCCCCGGTTCAAGCTGCATTTTGTTAAAATCTAAAGTTCTTCCATCAACACGTGCTGGTGTTCCTGTTTTAAGTCTTTTTACATCAAATCCTAAAGTCAAAAGACAATCAGAAAGTCCATTTGCACTAGCTTCTCCAAGTCTTCCAAATTCTTGAGATGTATGTCCAACCCAAATTTTACCGTTTAATGAAGTCCCAGTTGTAAGAATTACAGATTTTGCATAATATTCAAGCCCAAATTCATCAACAAGCCCCATTACAACATCATTTTTTACAATAAGTGATTTCATTATGCATTGTTTTAAGGAAATATTTTTTTCGTTTTCAATGACTTTTCTCATAAAAGCCATATATTCTTTTTTGTCGCTTTGAGCACGAAGAGCATGAACAGCAGGTCCGCGAGAACGATTAAGCACTTTCATTTGCATATATGTTTCATCGGCAGTTATCCCCATTTGTCCACCAAGTGCATCAATTTCACGAACCAAACAAGATTTTGCAGGTCCGCCAATTGCCGGGTTGCAAGGCATAAGCGCAATATTATCTAAGTTTAGTGAAGCAAGCAAAACTTTAGCCCCCAACCTTGAGGCACTTAAAGCTGCTTCACATCCGGCGTGACCAGCTCCAACTACTATTACATCATATTTAAACATAATTATATTATAACTCGTAAATAATTTTTAAGTTATAATATTTTTTATGAATGATTTAATTTTAAAAGCAAAAAATAAACACTATTTATCATTTGATGAAATTGTTAGTTTGCTTAAATATCAAAAACAAGATGAAATTTTTAAAGCAGCAAATGAAGTAAGAGAAAAATATGTTGGAAATGGTGTTCATATTCGTGGACTTATTGAGTTTTCAAATGTTTGCAAACGAAATTGTAAATATTGTGGAATTAGAACCCAAAATAAATGTGTTGAAAGATATCGACTAAATGAAGACGATATAATTAAAACTATAAATGATGCAACAAACTTTGGCTATAAAACAATTGTGCTTCAAAGTGGCGAGGATGATTATTTTAATAAAGAAAAAATTGTTTCTTTAATACAAGAAATAAAAAAATATAATGTAGCTTTAACTTTAAGTATTGGTGAAAAAACAAATGAAGAATATGAAGCTTATAAAATAGCTGGAGCTGACCGTTATTTGCTTCGTATTGAAACTACTGATGAAAATTTATATAAAACTATGCATCCCAATATGAGTTATGAAAATAGAAAGCAATGTCTTTATAATTTAAAGAATTTAGGTTTTGAAACGGGCACAGGGTGTTTAATTGGTTTGCCTAATCAAACAATTGAAAGTTTGGCTTGTGATATTTTATTTTTTAAAGAACTTGAAGCAGATATGATTGGTGTTGGTCCTTTTGTTGCTACAAAAAATACACCGCTTGAAAATAGTATAAATGGTGACATTTTCTTAAGTTTTAAAGTTATGGCAATCATTCGACTTTTAATGCCTGATATTAATATACCTGCTACAACAGCTATGGAAACGCTATTATTAAATGGTCGTGAAGTTGCTTTAAATTCAGGAGCCAATGTTGTTATGATTAATATTACACCTCAAAGATATCGTTTAAAATATAATATATATGATAATAAAAATAAAGCTTCAATTTCTTATTCTCAAATTGAAAAACTTTTAAATTCAATAAATAGAAAAATTGCATCAGGTTTTGGTTCGCATAAATCTTAAATTGACTTTGATTATTTATTTATATTAAACTTGATTTGTTATGTTTAATCCAATTTTGAAAAAAAATTATCCTTTTTTAACTAATTATTTTGAAACTATGTTTTCAAATGATATTTTGAAAATACCAAATTCAATAGTTTTTTATGGGCTTGATTCGTTGGCACAATATTACTTTTCATTAAATATTGCCAAAATATTGAATTGCATGGAAAATAAAACATTTGATTGTCAATGTCAAAATTGCAATTGGGTAAATAAAAACATGCATCCAAGTGTGATTACTGTTTCAAAAACAGATACAAAACCTGATAATGACAATTCAAAAACTGTAATTTCAGTAAAACAGGTTGAAATGGTTAAGCAAATGATTTTTTCTCGCCCTGTTGATTACTATACGGTTGTTATTTTTACTGATAATGAAATAGTCAAAGCTGATACCGTTAAGGATTTAAAAAGTAAATTTGAAAATATAAATTTTAAACTTCCTCAAAGTCAAAATTTAAAAGAAGATGAATTTTATTTGCCAAAAGGATTAACAAGAAAAGTTTTTCAAGAGGAAGCTTCAAATTCTTTATTAAAAATGATTGAAGAACCACCATCAAAGGTATTGTATATTTTCTTAACAAAAGATTTAAACGACTTAATTGAAACTATAGTATCCCGTAGCGTTACTTTTGGTTTAAATTCAAATCAAAAACAAAGTTTTGATACAAAAGATTGTTCAAATATTTTTAATTTTTATTTTAATAATACAAAATATAATCCTGTTGATTTTATTGAAAAATTAAATGAGTTAAGAAAAACTAATAAGGAAGAAAGTTTTAGTTATTTAGTTGATACATTTGAATATTATCTTCAACAATTACTAATAGCGAATATTGATAATAAAAAACTTGTATATTTAATAAAAAAGGATATTCAAACACTTGAAAATTCAAAAAAACTTCAAAATTCATATGTTAAAGAGAGTTTGATTATTGAGAATATAGCCTTTAATTTTGCTAATAATCGAGATTAAACTATATCTTGATTTTCATTTTCATTATTTTTGTTATTACAACTACATTCAAGTTCATTACATAATAGCCCAAACTCGTTAAAAATATAGTTTGATAAAATTTGAGAAACAGCAAGTTCACCTGAAAATACAATATCGGCACCTTTAGCTTTTAAAGCTTCAATGTCATTGATATATGATGTATTAACAAGTATTTGAACATTGGGGTTTAAAGATTTTACTATTTCAGTAATTTCTTTACTTGAAGCAAGTGTTGATGAAATTATAAAAGCCCTTGCATTATTAATGCCAGCCTTTATTAAAACATCTCGTTGCATGGCATCGCCATATAAAGCTTTTATGCAATTTGAATTTTTACTGTTTATTTTCTTAACGGTATCAATATTAAGTTCAATTATCTTTACACTTATGCCTTTGTCATTAAGAATTTTAGTAACAGCTTGTCCAACAGGTCCATATCCAACAACAATAACATGATCTTGTTCATTTCCTTCATTATTTGTATCAATTTTTAAATTATCGTTATTAGAAGATATACCTCTTTTATTTAAAAATTTTATAAATGGGTTTATAGCTTTATATATTATAGGATTTAAAGTTATTGATATAATACTTGAGGCTATTATAGCACTATAAGCTTCTTTTGGTAAAATATTTAATGATGTTCCCATTGAGGCTAGTATAAATGAAAATTCACCGGTTTGAGCAAGTGCAACACCTATTGATATAGCTTGTTTTAATGGCTTTTTTAAAAGCATTACAACAAGAAAAGCAATAAGTGGTTTTATTATTAAAATGATAAATAATGTTAAAAACATTAACTGCCAACTATTTTTTAACTCATTAACATCAAGCAGCATGCCAACTGATACAAAAAATAAAACAGCAAAAATATCTTTTATTGGCAAAGCTTCAGAAGCTGCGCGGGATGAAAAATCTGATTGACCTACAACAATACCTGCTAAAAAAGCACCCAATGCCATTGAGGCGTCAAAAAAATGAGCCGAACCAAATGCAATACCAATTGCAAGAGTCAAAATAGATAGTGTAAATAAATCACGTGAACCTGTTTTTGATATAAAAGTTAAAAAATGGGGTATTAATTTTCCACCTACAATAAGTGTAAAAACTGTTAAAAATATAAGCTTTAAAATAGTTACACCAAAAATTGGTAGAATATTTGCGTTTGAAATACTGGGTGAAAAAATTACAGGTAATAAAACAAGAACTAAAATAGTAAACAAATCTTCAACAACAAGCCATCCAATTGCTGTGTGTCCAGTTTGTGTGTGTAGTACCCTATTATCAGACAATACGCGCATTAATACGACAGTACTTGCAACAGAAATAGAAATACCAAAAATTAACCCTGCTTTATAATCCCATCCGATAAAATGTGCTAAAAACATTGATGTTATTGTTGTTATAACTATTTGTGAAATTGCACCTGGAATAGCCACATTTTTTACAGAAACCAAATCTTTTATATGAGAATTTAATCCTACTGAAAACATAAGTAATATCACACCTATTTCAGCAAATTGTGATGCTGTGTCATAGTCAATATGTAAATTTGGAATAAAATTTACTAAAATTCCTGCAAATATGTATCCTACAATTGGTGAAAGTTTTAAATATTTAGATATTAATCCAAATACTAAAGCCATTGATAGTCCACCTATTAACGTAATTATTACATCAATGTTGTGAGTCATAAAATTTAATCCTGTAATTTTAATACTTAGTTTGTTCAATTATATTAAATATATTTGGATTTTACAACCAGGATAAAAGTTGTACTTATCTTTATTTGATGTAAAATTTTATAAGTTAAGTTATTTTTAATACATAAGTAAGGGAATATCAAAATGACAAAGATAAGTGAAATAAAATTGGCTGTATTTGATTTTGATGCAACTATAATGGATGGTGAGACTATAAATTTTTTGGCAAAAGAAGCTAATGTTGAAAATGAAGTTTCTGAAATTACTCATTTAGCCATGAATGGTAAGATTGATTTTTTTGAAAGTTTAATTAAACGTGTAAGTCTTTTAAAAGGATTAAATGAAAAAAAAGTTAATGATATTTGTCAAAATTTACCTATAATAAATGGTGCAAAAGAACTTGTAAGTTATTTAAAGAATAATCACATTAAAGTTGTTTGTCTAAGTGGCGGTTTTAAAAATGCTACAGAACCAATATGTAAACGTATAGGTTTTGATGCTTCTTTTTCAAATACTTTGCATGCAAAAGACGGCTTTTTAACAGGTCTAGTTGGCGGGGAAATGATGTTTTCAAATAGTAAAGGTATAATGGTTAATAAAATTCAAAACCTTTTAAATATTGAAACTTTTCAAACACTTGTTTGTGGGGATGGCGCTAATGATGTTAGTATGTGTAAATATGCAAGTCATAAAGTTGCTTTTTGTGCAAAAGACGCATTAAAAAAAGTTTGCAATTATTATATTGAGACAAAAGATTTAAGTAAAATAATTAATATATTTGAAAAATAGCTTTATTTTATGATACTATAAATTAAGAATAAAAATTTAAGGAGTAAGAAGAAAAAATATGGAAAACACAGCATTAAAGGAGTCAGATTCTCAGAATCAGGGACTAAAGAAATTTTCAACATTTCAGTTGCTTAATTTTTGTTTAGGTTTTTTTGGTCTGCAATTTGCATGGCAAATGAGAATTATCTTATCAGGTCCCGTTACTGAAAATTTAGGCGCATCACCATTGTTATTTGGATTGATATGGCTTGCAGGTCCATTTACCGGAATGGTTGTACAACCAATTGTTGGAGCATTAAGTGATAAAACTCATACACGTTTTGGTCGCCGTCGTCCTTATTTGCTTTTAGGTGCAATTTTAGCAAGTATTGCTTTAATTGCGTTTCCAAATTCTCAAAATATAATAAATGGTTTATTTTCAAGTTTAGGGCTTGCAGTTCCTACATTTGCTGCTTTATTTTTTGCAGCTGTAATGATATGGATTATAGATGCTTGTGTAAATGTAGCGCAAGGACCCTATCGTGCTTTAATTCCAGATACAATGCCTCAAGAACAACATAGCGTCGCTAATTCATTTTTAAGCTTTGCTATTGGATTGGGTTCTGTTATAGCTGCTGGCACTGCACCTGTTTTAAAATGGGCTTTTGGCTTCCAAATGTCAATAAATGCTCAATTTTATATGGCGGCTATTGCTTTTTCTTTAGGCATGATATGGACTTGTTTAACAATTCATGAATTAAAAAATAAAAGTGAAAATAAAGAAAATGAAACTTCTCAAAATGACGGGAAATCAAGTTTTTTAAATGACTTGAAAGAGTTTTTTCTACTTTCTCCTGAAGTTGGCAAAATTTGTTTAATGCAGTTTTTTACCTGGATTGGTACAATGTGTATGATGATATTTTTTACTCAGTATACTATCCATACAATTTATGGCGTACCCGATTTGACAAGCGTTAGTGAAACAGTTAAAGCTCAATTTGAAAGTGCAACTTTAAGTGGTACAAATTTATCTTCAATTGGGTTTGCAGCATTTAATTTAATATGTTTTATTATATCAATTCCAATTGGATTATTGTCATCAAAATTTGGTAATAAAAAAGTTCATATTGTCTCTTTATTATCTATGTCCGCTGCATTTTTGGCATTGACTTTTGTAAAAGATATTCCATCTGTAATGTTTTTTATGGGGCTAGCTGGTATAGGTTGGGCAAGCACATTATCACTTCCTTTTGCAATGTTGTCCCAATATATAAAACCAGGAACTGAAGGCTCGGTTATGGGAATATTTAATATATTTATTGCAGGTCCACAGGTGTTTGTATGTACTTTAATCCCCTGGATAATAAATGCAAAACCATTCACTCAAAATGGTATGACAAACTATCATTGGGAATATGCTTTATTTATCGGAGCTTTGATGTTGCTTTGTGCTTCGTTTATTACATCTTTTATAAAAGAAAAAAAAGTAGTATAACTATAAAATTATTATAAAAAATCCCGATATTTAATATCGGGATTTTTGTTGTAAAGAACTATTTTATTATGACTTTGCTGCAGTTTCAGTTTCGCTTTTGTATTTATCTCGCAATGTCTCCCACATTTCTTTTTCTGTTTTGGCTTTATTAAGTTCTTGACTTATGCGTTGTCCTTCTTTTGATATTTCGTCAAAATCAATAATACCATCTGCTACAGTTTCTTCAACTTGTTTTACACCTTCATTATATGCTTGTTGTAATTCAAGATATTGCATCTGGTATTGTTCCTGAGTTATTGAACCGGCTTGCAATTGTTCTTGTAAAGTTGCAACGTCTGCATCAAATTTACTGCTAAGTTGCTCTGTTGCAGCTGTTTTATAATTGTCAACTTGAGATTGTGCATCAATACTTTGCTCGGTTAACATTACATCAAGCTTTTCCAATTTAGTAACTTCACGCGTTAAAGTAGAAACACGCGAAGTCGCAAGTTGAAGCATTCCAAATTTTACTGTTATACTGCCTGACATTATATTTTGTCCTTATTTTATCTCTATATATATAAAAAATATTTATATTATGTTATTTCAAACCATATTAAAATTGTTACAAAATTTAATATTTATTTTATTTTTAAATAAATT
>USEW01000067.1 GCA_900553845.1 uncultured bacterium | reverse complement strand
TTTTGAAATCATTAAGAATCATCTTGTGGTTAATTAGCTTTATCTTTTATTTTTTTTTAACTTGATGTAAAATTAAAGAATGAAAAAAGTTTTAAAAATAATATATAATATATTTATTTTATTATTTATCTTTAATATAATAGTGAATAATGCACATTCAAACGAACTTAACGAAGAAATATCAAAATTCTATCAACTGCATCCATTAATATATAAAGAATCAACTGCAAAAATAAGTCTTATAGATCCTAAACCTGATTTAATAAACAGCTATCTTCCGGGTCAGCGCGGCGCAAACCAATTAATTGTATATACCCCGGAGTACAGATTTAAAACAACTGGAACAAATGAATTTGGAACAGAAGCGATAGTAATTGACTCTGTTGTAACCCAGATAAACGGAGCTGATTCAGTTATTCCTCCAAACGGTTATGTTTTAAGCGGTCATGGCCGAGCTAAAAAATGGATAAACGAAAATATAACTGTAGGCTCATATGTAATAATCGACCGCGAAAGAAATATGCTTTATACGTTTATTACACCTGACAGTTTTATATTTAATGCACAGGAGAAATTGTCAGAAACCCAGTCAATAATAAATTATTATTTAAAAAACGAAAACGGATATAACTATTCAAATTCAAGGAATTATATGAATAAAGCATACAATAATCTTGAAAAGGCAAAAAAACACCCTTCTGATGTTCAGAAAATAGCAAAAGAAGCTATGGATAATGCAAGTAAGGCACTTGAAAATGCTTTACCATACCGTAATAACGAGCTTAAAGGTATATGGATACGTCCAACACAAACAAGTAATGATGAAGTTGTTAAGACTTTGGAGAAAATAAAAGAGTCAGGTATTGACAATGTTTTCCTTGAAACTTATCTACATGGTAAAACAATATACAAAAGCGATGTATTGCAAAAATACGGATTTATCCCGCAGTATGAAGAATTTGCTGGCTTTGATCCTTTAAAAGCGTATATAAACGAAGCACACAAACGAAATATGAAAATCCATATATGGTTTGAAAGTTTTTATGTAGGTAATAAAAATCCAAAAAGCAGTCCTTGTCATATATTGAGGGTAAAGCCAGGCTGGGCAAATACTACAAAAGCCCTTTACACTTCGGATGAACCTGTTTATTCAATATCCGAACATAATGGTTATTTTCTTGACCCTGCGCACCCGGATGTTCAAGTGTTTTTGCTTGAGTTAATAAATGAGATTATAACCAAATACAGACCCGATGGTATAAATTTAGACTATATACGTTATCCTCAAAGCCAGCCCCCTTCAATGGGCGGGTATGAACGTTCAAACTGGGGATATACACAATATGCAAGATATGAATTTAAAAACATGTATAATATTGACCCTGTTGATATAAAATATAAAGATGAAAACTGGGATGTATGGGCAACATACAGACAAAATAAAATAACAGAATTTGTAAGCAGTGTATCAAAAATATGCAGAAAAAATAATATATTGTTAACGGCTGTAATATTTCCAGACCGTCAAAAAAGCCTTGATGTAAAAATGCAGGACTGGCGGACATGGTCTCTTAAGGGTTATGTCGACGGATTCACTCCTTTAATATTAACCTGTGATAAACTCGTTGCACAAAACCAGATACAGGATATAAAAATAAATATATCACCCGGCACAAAAGTATATTCCGGCTTGTTTATTCCATTTATGGATGGAAGCTGTGATGATCTTCTCAGATTAATCCATGAAGCGCGCAAGCTAAACTCAAACGGGATTGTTTTGTTTGACTACGCTCATTTTAAAGATAAATATAAAGCTACATTGCAAGAACGTGTTTTCAATCGTGTTGATTTAAAAAATACATCTTCTTCAAATATTGAAATTAAAAAAGATGTTAAACAAAAAAAGAAACGTTTTTTCAAAAGAAGAAAATAAAAAAATAAGTCTAAAAAATATCAAATTATGTATTGAAAAAGAATAAGGTTTATTGTAGTATAAAAAAAAGGCAAAATGACTATGGTCTAATATGGATTCAATTCAGGTGAAGGAAAAGAAAAAGTTTAATATAAAAGATTACTTAAGTTTGATTGAAACAATATCAAAAGTAGAATATAAAAATATTGCATCAAATTATTTAATTGAGTATAATGAAATTGTTAATATAGGGATACAGGTAGTCCATTATTTAAACAAAAAAAATAATATGGATAATCTGAACAATTCGTATATAACAACAGCAATAAAATGGGCGATAAGAAATGAAGTTCGAAGGAGGTGGCGTTGGTATGGAGCAAAGCTTTCAAAGCATGACAGAAACATGCTCTTTGTTAAAGAAGGTGAAGAGGCAAATGAGCTTATACTGCGTGAAGCTATTTATAAGACGATTTTATCAATTGATGATATGCAGGACAATGAAAACCCGCTTACAATAAAAGACAAAAATCGTAATCCTGAAGAAAAGGTCGTATTTCGGGAAATGGCAAACGCAATAAAGGAGTCAATGTGTACACTTACACCCAGAGAAAGAGAACTTATTGAAAACAGATTCTACCAAGATAAAAAATTAAAAGATATAAGTGAGGAGTTTAAAATATCACAATCACGTATTTCAAGATTAATACAAATAGCTTTAAATAAAATGAAAGTAGAGCTTATGAAAAAGAATATTTTATAGTTTTTGTAAAGTTTTGTAAAAAAAAACACAAAAAATTTTATAAAATTAGCATATTTTATTTTTAGGGTTTTTAATATATTAGATATCAGCATCAAAGATGGGAGAAAAAGAGACTATGAAAATTGAAAAGCTAAACTACAATTTAAACACATACTCAAAAACAAAAATAGACAAACATGCAAGGTTTGGGAGTATAGAACAAACGCAGTCAGTTGTTCAGGCAAAAGGTAGCTATGAAACAAGCGGAAGTATGGGTAAAGTCGACAGAAACGTATCAACATCTTTACGTCATATGTATGCAAACGGCAAAATTGGAAAAGTTTCAAAAACTCCATATGCAATTATATCCTTTGGCGGAAAGAATAAAAAACACCAGGTGTTTGTTGGAGCTGAAATGCCTCCATATTGCAAGATAGGTGGTGTTGCAACCGTTATGGAGGATTATAAAGTAATGTTTAATGATGATAAAGATAATCGAAAGGTTATGATTATTCCATATTATAACGGTAAAATTGAAACCGATGAGAAAGGTTATCCTACAGGTAAAATATCTGTGCATACATTCCCAGAAGGGCAAAAAGATAAAAATGGAAATGATATAGGTCGTCAACCTTTTTATACTGCTGAAAATTTATATGACAACTCTGAGGAAGATATAATAAAAAAAGGAAAGTATCACTTACTTGAAAAAGTAGGTGCAGATGAAAAAATGGCATTTGGTTTTAAAACTAATGAATCCATTGCTTTATATCGAGTAAAAGATACAAATCATTTTATGGTATTTACTGAAGCGACTGCTGCAATGCCTAAACCATATGAAGAAAGAGCAAAAATCGGAGAAGGCAGTGGTAAGGGTAAGAAAACTAGTTATTCATCATCAGGCGGAATTAATCATGGCTGGAATGGTGATCCTTATGCTAAGTTCAATAAAGCTGTTGTACAGCTTTTACCTAAAATTCAATATACTTATGATAGTGATGGAAAACAGGAAAACACTAAATTTGAACCTGCAACAGTAATATGTTCAGATTCACAATCAGCATATATACCTCATTATATGGCAAATGAAGCAACAAATGATAATGAATACTATAACGATGATGTGCATCCTACTTTTGTTGCACATAATTTAGGACAAGGATATGTCTCTCAAAGTACATACAAAGAGATGTATATAAATCTAGGAGCAACAAAAGAAGATTTGGAAAACATTCAAAAAGATGAAGCATATTTAAAAGCAGCAGCTACTGGGCCAGAAAAAGAAGAAGAATATTTTAAAAAATTTTTTAATAATTTTAGGGTAGCTGATGATAGTGGAGTTGTTAGCGGGATTATGGTACCCATACATTATACAAAACAAGGCTACATTCCAGTATTAACAACAGTATCAGAGTCTTATGCCAAGGCACTTGCAACAAATAGCGCTATATCGCCTGGATTATATAATATTTTCAAAGAAATGAGTGACAAGAAACAATTTCAAGGAATTTTAAATGCGGCAAATGATCCGAATCTTGACCCAAGAAAACGTCTTGGATTGTCAGGATTTGGTTATGCTATTTTTCAAGCAAAAGATAAGGATGGTAAAATAACTTATATAACCTCAAAAGACCTTGCATTAAAAGATTTAGATAAAAATGAGGAATACAAGAATGCAGGTATAAAAAAAGATAAAGATAAGCAAGCTGCCTTATTGGAAGAAAAGGCGACATATTATGATAACCAAAAAGAGTTAGAAGATATTCAGGGTTATGAGAAAATAACGCGCTATTCAGAAGCTTTTACTAGATATGATAAAGAAGTGACCGATGAAAATTGGAATAAGATAAAAGAAGCAAAAGCCCAAAATAAATTAAAATTTATTAATAGATTATCTAAAGATGGTGAAACTAATAGCCTTTTGCTTACAGGATTACCTGGAAAAGAAGTTAAACAAATCGGAGCCTTAGATTTAGGAGTAATAACCACTGGATTACAAGATGGTGATAATATTAAAAAATTAGAAAAATGTAAATTAACAGTATCCTGGGGACGTGGAGATTTGCAAAAGGGCTTGGATACAACAATGCTGGCTTGGGCAAAATGTGCACAACACGATAAAAATTCATTTCTTATTTTAGGTGGAGAATTGCAAGAGGGTGAAGAAGGTGAAAAAATAAAAAAAGTAATTGATGAGTTATCAAAAAGTTTTATTGGAAGATTTGTATTTTTAGATGGTTTTGCACCAGGATTTGCTTTATCAATGGCAGCTGATATTGCGTCATTCCCGTCAAGGTTTGCACCTTGTGAATTAACAGACTTGGAAGCAATGCATTTTGGTGTTACACCTGTTGTTACAAATTGTCAAGGGCTCCAACAAAAGAATTATGACCCTGAACTTGGTGATATTCAAAATCAAACTTCGTTTAAAACACAGCAGGAATTCTATATGTCGCATGAAACTTTAATTAAACATGATGAAGATATGCAAAAAGCTATTGATTGGCTTGAAACAAAAATAGGTGCTTTTTCTTTGCTTGAAGGTAATAAAACTGAAGGTTTTAGTTATAAATCACAAGCTTCTCTAGAAGATATATATCAAGAGCGAGATAAAATTTTAACGGCTTATGCTGCTGATAATCATACAACAACTGAAGAGGAGGCGGAACAAAAAGATACTATACGTAAACTATTGCAAGCATCTTATGAGCTTAAAACTTCAGGGTTTAAAGATAAATATAATGCATTGGAACAAAAAGCGTTTAGTCAGGCTAAAAATATAAATAGAGGCATAGATATAAGTGATGAATATAAAGCAGATTTAATAAAAGATATAAGAAAATCTTCAGATTATGAGGATTTAGTACGAGCTAGTAGTGACTTTATTATAAATAGCGAAATGGCCATGGGATTTGTACGTGCACAACATTCACTAACAAGTAGTGAAGAAGAACAAAAAGCATTGTTTAAAAATGCTATATCATTAAATACGAAACTTACTGGAAACAAAGCGTTACATCCTACTGGGCAATCCACACAGGAATTATACAAAAACTTACATATTAATGGAAAATATACAAAACCTGAGTCTGGATCAACTATTTTAAAGATAGAGCATTTTGACACTTCTATTGAAAACCCCAAAGTTTCCTCTGAAAATAAACGTTTGGTAGATAAAATCAAAAATTGGTGGAACGGTCTTAGCAATACAGCTAAATGGGGCATTGGTATAGGCTCTGGTGTTGCAGTAGCAGCTGCAATTTGTGGCGGAATTTTTGCAGGTATTAAAGTCCACCAAAATAAACTTGCTGAACTTGAAGCTGCAACAGCTAATGATGAAGATGCATATTATGATGAAGAAGATGAAATGATTGACGAATAGACAGTATAAATAAATGTTGTTTACTCTAGTTGAAGTAAGCTCTCTTTCTTATTTATTACATGAATATAAGCATATGAATTTTTGATGAGTCATATGCTTATATTTCATTATTCATTTATTAAAAAATATTAATAACCTATCATAAACTTACTGTTATCTTTTTTTGATTTGTTTAATTTGAATGTTGGGTTAAATACTTTTTTTTGTTTTTTAGGTTTAACTTTCTTTAAAGAATTTTGAGTGTCTTCGTTATTTCTAACATCAACTTCCATAACACGTTTTGCCGTATCAAGAAGTTTAGCGTTTTTAATAGTTCTATCAACGTTATAAAATGAGCTTAAATAATCAAGTTTATTCTGTAATTCAATATTTTCATCGTTTATTGCAATCACATCTTTTCTAAGCTCATTCAACTTTACTTCAGATAGCGAACTAAAGTAATAACTGCCCACAGTTATTAAAACAAATAAAAATAAAATAAAAGATAAAGTTGAATTCACTTTTGCAATAACCGTTTCCTTATATACAACGTACTTATTAAAGTATCCGCTAATAACTTTGCTATCGTTTGCCAACCGATAGTTACGTTTTATATTTTCAGTTTGTCGAATAGCAACCAATATCTTTATACCCCAAATGAAAAATTATCCACTCATACACCTATATGATTTTTGTTTTAGTTTTTATATAATGGGCTTGCGCCTATTGTTTATTTAAATTCTTACTGCTGTCCGCATTTTCACACTACGAGATGGTGGATTTATTTTTATTTCCTCTTCACCCGGTAATTGCGGTTTCTTTGTTACCAGCTTCAACAATGGCCCCCCACAAATACATACAGGTTCGTTTAACTCGCAACGACATTGTTTTGACATTTCTTTAAAAGCTGTTTTTACGATTTTGTCTTCCAAAGAATGAAAACTCAATACACTAATTATACCACCTACCTTTAAAAAAGGCACGATTTTATACAAAATTTGCTTTATATTTTTTAACTCATTATTTACTTCAATACGTAAAGCTTGATAAACCCTTGTTGCAAAATGGATACGGCTATTTATAATAGGTATTGCATTTTTTATTATTTCATTTAGCATAAATGTTGTTTCAATTTTTTTATTCTTTCTTGATTCAACAATAGCCCGCGCAATCCGCTTAGAGTAACGTTCTTCACCGTAGTTTGAAAAAATGTAAACAAGTTCATCTTCTTTATATTTGTTTACAATTTCATATGCTGTTAATTCACTATTTTGATTAAAACGCATGTCAAGTTTTGAATCATACTTAAAACTGAAACCTCGTGTTTCGCTTGTAAGCTGGTGATAAGATGCTCCAAAATCAAATATTATACCGCCATCTATTGCACTTATACCTTCTTTTTCAAGGTTTTCTATAATATTTGTATAATTATCGTTTATTATTTTAATATTTTTATATTCTTCAAGCCTTTTTTTTGAACAATTTATAGCATCAATATCAACATCAAAAGAAAATAAAAAACCTTTACCGTTTAGGTGTTTTAATATTTCTTCGCTATGTCCTCCCCCGCCTAATGTGCCATCAACATAGATTTTGTTTTGATTATCACAATTTAAGCTGTCAACAAGCTCTTTTTTCATTACAGTATAATGTATATATGTTTCGTCCACAAATTGCCTCCCACTATTTAATTAAACCACAGACATATTTTTTATTCATTTTTAAAAAGTCTATAGTATTTTAAAAAATATTTATTTGCTATTTTGGAATTATCATTATAAAACCTCAAAATAATAGGCGTATCCTTTTTTATTTCAAGTTTATCACCCTCTTTAATATATGACAAAAAAGAAGCATCATATGCACTTTTTACACCCGAAACAAGGCGCGAATTTTCATTTTTGGGATTAGCTAATCCTTTTATAAATCCTACTGCTTCACTAATATAGGGTATTTTTAATCCAGCCAATGCTAGACTTACATCGCTTACTATTTCAGCTTTGTTTATGTCACCTTTATATTCTTCACTTTTTGCAAATATCTTTTTGCCAACTAAACTTTCATATTTTTTTTCGCTTGGTATCGTATAATATTCAGGCTTAAATACGATATAAGCATCCCTTTTACCTCGTTTTTGTTGCTTTATATCCATAATTATCCCACGCATCATTGAACCCTTTTCAACAAACATGCCCGAATCAAATAGATATTCATTTGCCACAATTAAGTCAAGTTCTTTATATATATCATTTGTTGTTATGTCTCTATTTGGAAAGACAATTATTTTTTCTTCCATAAAAGCATGGCAGCTTAGATTAAATGACATTAAAAAATAACTTATAATTAATATTAAATACTTTTTCATAAAAAACTTACATCCATTAATATTATGCTAATGAATTATATCATGTTTTTTTTAATTGTGATAATATCAAGATGTTGAATAGATAAGTGTTTATATTTTTTAAAGAGGCAAAAATAACATGGCAAACTTTATTATTGTTATTGACAAAATCGAGTTAAATTACTTTGAGTTTAATGATCTTGTTACTAATTTCTGGATAATTTATGAATTATTATCCCGCAAGCATAATGTCTATATCACAACAATTGATAAACTTATAATTAAAGATAACAAGCCTTATGCGCATTCATTCAAGGCTAAAATACAAGATACTCAAATTAGAAAAAACGACCTTATTTATGAAAAAGATAGCCTTACTATTGACCTAAATAATGAGGTTGATTGTATTTTTTATCGTCCTGACCCACCTTTTGATGTGAATTATTTAATGGCTACTTATATTTTTGATTTTGTGAATAGAAATAATGTTAAAATTATTAATGACCCGCTAGCAATACGTGAATTTAACGAGAAATTACATATTAATTATTTCCCTAATTATATACCAATAAATATTGTTACTGCTTCAAAAAACGAAATATTAAAATTTGTCGAAAAACATAAAAAATGTATAATTAAACCTTTAAACAACTGTTTTGGTCAGGGAGTTTATTGCTTACGCCAAAACGATATCAATATTAATTCAATAATAAATAATTTAACTAACAGCGATTCTACATTATGCATGGTACAAAAATACATTGAAAGTTCATTATTTGGCGATAAACGTGTTTTGACACTTGGTGATAGGGTTTTGGAATATGCAGTTAATAAAGTACCAAATAACAACGATTTTAAATTTTCAACCCATAATGATTCTCATATAAAACCTATTAAGTTAACAAAAGAAGAATATGAAATTGCTTCAAATGTTGCAAAAGAACTTAATAATAGAGATATTGTTATGGCTGGACTTGATATGATTGATGGAAATATTATTGAAATTAATGTCACAAGCCCATGTTATTTTATACGAGAAATAAATAATTTGTATAACGTAAAACTTAACACCATTATGGGTGATTATTTTGAAAGTATTATTACAAATAAAAAAGTATTAATTAATAAATAATTAAGCGGCTTTATCTTGCTTGTTTGAGATGTCGTCAATTCGCTTTATTTGAAATAAATTTATAATTAAAGCATAAACATTATCAATTCTTTGAGTTAATTTTTGTTCAACATTATCAATTCTTTGAGACAGTTTTTGTTCAACATTATCAATTCTTTGAGTTAATTTTTGTTCAACATTATCAATTCTTTGAGACAGTTTTTGTTCAACATTATCAATTCTTTGAGTTAATTTTTGTTCAACATTATCAATTCTTTGAGAC
>USEW01000066.1 GCA_900553845.1 uncultured bacterium | reverse complement strand
TTTATAAGCTTGGGTTTTTTAATTTTAAAAACATATTCACAATCGAATTTGTGATAAATATTATTTTTAATATTTAGAACATAATATTTATTTTGTTTTGGACTCTATAAATAATGCTAAATCAACAATTGATATAGCAATATTTGGTTATGAAAATGTTGAGGATATTGAAAAAGCGATTTTGAATGCTCAAAATAAAAGAAATGTAAAGGTTCGAATTGTATATGATTTAAATTCGAAAAATGAAAGCTATTATAAGGATACTTTAAAATTAATTTCAAAAATTGAATACTCAAAAGCTGATAGTACTAATTCAAAAGACGATAAATTAATGCACAATAAATTTATAATTGTTGACAATAAAGATGTACTTACCGGTTCAACAAATTTGACAGATAGCTGTACTAATGGATTTAACTCAAATATTTTAGTAAAAATAAAAAATAAAGATGTTGCAAATGCATACAAATGTGAATTTGAGCAAATGTATGAGGGTAAATTTCATAACAAAAAAGAACTTAACAATTTTGAAAATATAAAGATGGATGGTTTTAATATAAATGTTTATTTTTCACCAAAATACGATGTAATCGTAAACAAAATTATACCTTTTGTTAAAAATAGTAAGAAAAATATCTACATTCCTATTTTTTATTTAACGCATAACGAATTAATAAAGGCATTAATTGAAGCACAAAAAAGAAATGTTGACGTCTATATATTAATGGATGCTACAAGTGCAAACCATAGAAGTTCAAAGGTTGATTTGTTGAGAAAAAATAAAATAAAAGTAAAAGTTGAAAATATGGCAGGCAAAATGCATACAAAAGCTATGGTTATTGATGAAAGGTATGTAATTTTGGGTTCAATGAATTATAGTTATTCTGGCGTCAATAAAAATGATGAAAATACACTAATTCTAAAAAATGAACTAATAGCAAAAGATATAATAAATTATTTTATGTACAACTGGGAACGAATTGATGAAAAATGGTTATATAAAACCCCAAAAGCAGAGTCTTGGGATAGTATAAATTCTTGTTTTGATGGAATTGACAACAACTATGACGGATTTATTGATAAAGATGATAAGTTTTGCAAGCTTAAACATTAAATCTAAAATGCATAATATCACCGTCTTGAACAATATAATCTTTTCCTTCAAGCCGGACAAGCCCTTTTTCTTTAGCGGCATTCAATGAACCGCAAGCGACAAAGTCATTATAAGAGACAACTTCAGCCCGTATAAAACCACGTTCAAAATCGGTATGAATTACACCGGCTGCTTGCGGTGCTGTGTCACCTGAGTGTATAGTCCAGGCGCGGACTTCTTTTACTCCGGCTGTAATATAAGTTCTTAAATCAAGCAAATGATAAACAGATTTTATCATACGCTCAATACCTGATGATTTAACTCCAAGTTCATTTAAATAGTCTTTTGCTTCTTTTTCATCAAGTTGAGATAATTCAGCTTCAATGGCAGCCGATATAATAACAACTTCGGCATTATGCGTTTTTGCATATTCTTTGACTTTATTAACATAATCATTGCCATTTTTTAAATCTGTTTCAGAAACATTTGCAGCATAAATAACAGGTTTTGTTGTCAAGAATTGCATTTTTTTGACAGCTTCAAGTTCATCACCTTCAAAATTATCATAAATATTAATAAATTTGCCATCTTCAAGCAGTTCTACCATTTTTTGAAGAACATTATTTTCAATTATAGCCTCTTTGTCTTTTGATTTAACATTTTTGGCAATCCTTGAGATTCTTTTCTCAATAGATGCTAAATCTGCTAATGCAAGTTCTAAATTTATTGTCTCAATATCAGAAATAGGGTCAATTTTGCCGTTAACATGAATTGTATCAGGGTCATCAAAACAACGAACGACTTCAATAATGGCATCGACTTCACGAATATTTGCAAGAAACTGGTTGCCAAGTCCCTCACCTTTGCTTGCACCTTTTACAAGTCCTGCAATATCCACAAATTCAATTGCTGTTGGAATGACAGTTTGTGTTTTAACTAAGTCTTGTAAAATATAAAGTCTTTCATCAGGAACGGTTACAACTCCTACATTTGGTTCAATAGTACAAAAAGGATAATTGGCACTTTGTGCATTGACACTTTGAGTCAATGCATTAAATAAAGTTGATTTACCGACGTTTGGGAGTCCAACAATACCCGCTCTTAACATATTTTTTTCCTCGTTTCTAATATAATCATTGATATGTTATTGAGAATAATACAAAATAATAAAATATTCAAATATATATGATGCATTTTTTATAATTCGATTTACAATTTGATTTGTAAAATTTTGCAAATTTTGTTAAATGTGTAGAAAATGTTTCTTTTCATGTTATATTCTATTTATAGTATAAATTAACATAATAAAAAGGGAATTTGTAAGTGAAGATAATTTCAAGTATGTATAAAGTTTATGTAAACAATATATCAAAAAGAACTAAAAATAATAATTCAATACAAAGCCGTGAGGTAGGATTTGGAAATAATGTTAAAGAAAATTCTATTGAACAAAAAGACAAGAATGAAAATAAGCATAAAGCAAAATCAATTGCTTTAAGCACTGTGCCGCTAGTTGGCGCTTTCGTTTTAGGTGGTGTTTTAGCATATAAAAAGCGTTATTCAAATATGATGAAAAGACAAATTGAAAATAAAGTAGAAAAAACAAGAGAAGAATTAAAATCAATAGGCAAAAAGCAATTGAAAAGAACTATTGATGTTGGTAATAAAGATGTACAAAAAATATTTGCAGCTCCATTAAATATTCAAAATCCAAATTCTATTTCAATAGACGAAATGACTGTTGCTGAAAAACGTAAGCATATAATCAATATTTGGAGACAGCTTAATACTGATAGTGAAATATTTGAGTATAAAAAAAAATTTGTACAGTTGGTAAATCAACTCAAAGACAGTCAAGAGTCGATATTCAAGGAAAATGATGAAGAGATTATAGAACAATTGCAAGTTCCAAGCGATAAAGCAACTCTTTTGGCTGAGCAATGCTCTATAGCTCAAATGACAATTGGAGCCGAAGTTTTAAATAAAAAAGACATTATCATAGGCTTGTTGCATGAACCAAGTAAAGAATCAGAAACTTTAAATATGCAATGCAATTTAGCCACTGAAGCATTGATAAAAGGAATCCTAAACAAACAAGATAAGGACCTTATAGAAAATTTGTTGCACGAACCAAGTAAAGAATCAATAATTTTAGAAATACAATGCTATTTAGCCGCCGAAGCATTGATAAAAGGAATCCTAAACAAACAAGATAAAGACCTTATAGAAAAGTTGTTACATGAGCCAAGTAAAGAATCAGAAATTTTAGAAGTGCAATGCTATTTAGCTGGTACGGCGATGAGGGAAAGAATTCTAAATAGTAATAATATGACAAATGAAAATATAATACAAATAAAAAAACTGTTACACGAGCCAAGTAAAGAATTAGAAACTTTAAAAATGCAATGCTATTTAGCTGGTACGGCTTTGAGAGAAAGAATTCTAAATAGTGATAATATGACAAATGAAGATATA
Organism: uncultured bacterium; assembly: GCA_900553845.1. Taxonomy (GTDB): domain Bacteria; phylum Cyanobacteriota; class Vampirovibrionia; order Gastranaerophilales; family Gastranaerophilaceae; genus UMGS1477. The sequence goes on along the minus strand of USEW01000066.1, from coordinate 6,224 downwards.
ATACAAATAAAAAAACTACTTCACGAGCCAAGTAAAGAATCAGAAACTTTAAATGTGCAATGCAATTTAGCTAGAAAGGTATTAGAGGATGGATTTTTTGATGATCTTAATAAAAATAATAAAGTTCTATTGCTTTCTTTAACTTCACATATTAAGGATGAAGATAAAATACTTATAAAAAACTTGTTGCAAAAATTAAGTAGCAATGAAGAACCTTTAGAGCGGCAATGCTCTTTGGCTCACCTGGTAGTTAGTAGAGAGATTTTAGATATGAGTGATGATAAGGAGAGAAAAATTATCATGAACTTATTAGATAAAAAAAGTAATGACCCAAAAGTTTTTGCCGAACAATGCCATTTAGCGCTTAATATATTGATAAAGAAAATCATAAATAGTAGTAGTAGTGATGAGGATAAAGAACGTATAAAAAAATTATTAGACAAGCAATGTGATGATGCAAATGTTATAACATACCAATGCTGCGTAGCGATTCAAGCAATTTGTCAACAAACCTTGAGTGTTAATGAAGATATTGAATATTATAAAGAACATTTAATAAACTTGTTGAAGAAACCATCAATTAATACTGACACTGCTTTAGACGCACAATGCCGTTTAGCTTACTTAGGATTTGGTATGGGACTTTTAAATGAAGAAAATATAGAAATCGTGAGAAGCTTGTTGGAAAATCCAAGTAATAATTCAGTAAATTTAGGCTTTCAATGCAACTTAGCTTCTATATTATTGAATGAAAACATTATAAATAGTAGTAGTGATCATAAAGATAAATTACTTATAAAAAACTTGTTGAATAACCCAATAACTGATGACCGGGTGAGTTTCCTTAATCAATACTTTTTAGCTAAAACGTTATGGAATAGTTCTGTTCTAAATACAAATGAGGATTACGATTTTTTGTATTACTTTTTGCAGCTCATTAAAAAACATAATAATAACCTTTAAGCCCACTATAATTGGATATATTTCTAGATTTCAATTATAGGCAAATCCAAAATGAAGAATTGAACAAACATTAGGCTTGTTCATATTTGTAACATTATGTAAAAAATAGAAGTTTTTTTGAAATATTGGAATTTTTAAAGTTTTAAATAATATATAAAGAAGAAAAATTAAGGGCATTATAAATGAGTAGCAGCATTGGTAGAATTTTTCATACAGTGGCAAAAAATATAGATGTTCAAGATGTCGCAAAAGCAGCTAATTCAAGACAAGTACGTGAAGCTGCCGGTGATGCATTCTCCAACATTGGTGAAGCACTTGCAAACAGCACCGGTAGAAATTGTGCCGACATTGCATCAACTTTAGTTGAGGAAGGAGCTGATGCAGTATCATCTTCAGCACCTAAAAAAGGTTTCTGGGGCTGGCTAAAAGGTTTGTTTAAAAATAGCAGCTCAGATGATATTCCTGATATCTCGACAAAAAATTTATGTAATGAATTAACAGAACAAACAACCGATGAATTAGAAGATAAGGTTGAAACTTTATCAAAACAAATAGATACTTCAAAAGCAAAAAGCAAGAAAAAAACAAAATCCGATCCGTTTGAATTATCAGACGAACAGAAAGAAAAGTTAAAAGAAAAAAGCCATGAATTCATTACAAGCTATAAAAACGGCATAAAAGAAGGCTGGGAGGCAATTAAACGGGAAACAAAACAAGATATTGAATGGATAAAAGAAAAAGCAAAAAACATTAAAAGTTGGGCATCTTTAATGTTCAAATCTTTCAAAGGAGAGGCTGTTTGGAGTTCTGAAAATAAATGCTTTATTACAAGATAAATAACAAAAAAGAGCTTTTATAATCTATAAAAGCTCTTTTTTTATTAATGTTTTCTTATTTATTTTAAGAGTTAGCAGCACCTGCTTTAGAAATAATTTCAGTTTCAATATTGGCAGGAACTTGTTCATAACACTTAAATTCCATTGAGAATGTACCGCGTCCTTGAGTCTTTGAACGTATATCAGTAGCATATCCAAACATTTCAGCTAAAGGAACAATGGCATTAATTTTTTGAATACCCGTACCTTCAATAATTTCCATACCTTCAATACGTCCTCTACGTGACGAAATATCACCTATAATATCACCTGTATTTTCTTCAGGCACTTCTATTTCAACTTTCATCATAGGCTCAAGTATGCAAGGCTTAGCTTTTTTAGTACCTTCTTTCATAGCCATTGAACCAGCGATTTTAAACGCCATTTCAGAAGAATCGACGTCGTGGTATGTTCCATCATATAAAGTTACTTTAACATCAATCATCGGGAACCCGGCAAGAATACCGCCTTCTAAAGCTTCTTCCATACCCTTACGAGCAGGCTCAATATATTCTTTTGGTATTGCACCACCAACTATTTTATTTTCAAATACAAATCCTGCATTTTCTTCAGCTGGTTCAATTTTAACCTTAACATGACCATATTGACCACGACCACCTGATTGACGAATGAATTTTGAATCCTGATCTGCTGTACCACGAATTGTTTCACGATAAGCAACTTGTGGTTTACCAACATTTGCATCTACTTTGAATTCTCTCATTAAACGATCAACAATAATTTCCAAATGAAGTTCACCCATACCTGAAATAATTGTTTGCCCTGTTTCTGCATCACTTTTAACCTGGAATGATGGATCTTCTTCAGCAAGTTTCTGCAAAGCTATACCCATTTTATCCTGGTCAGCTTTAGTTTTTGGCTCAATCGCAACAGATATAACAGGTGTTGGGAATGTCATTTTTTCCAATATTATATGTGCTTTTTCATCGCATAATGTGTCGCCTGTTGTTGTATCCTTTAAACCAACAGCAGCGCATATATCACCTGCTGCTATTTCAGTTATTTCGTTTCTTTGGTCTGCATACATTTGAACTAATCGAGAAATACGTTCCTTTTTACCATTGGTTGCATTTAGTACATATGAACCTGAAGTTAGAGTTCCTGAATAAACACGCATAAATGTTAAACGACCTACATAAGGGTCAGTCATAACTTTAAAAGCAAGTGCTGCAAATGGTTCATCATCTGATGAATGTCTTTCAACAACCGAACCGTCTTCTAATTCACCTTGTATAGCTTTTACATCTGTTGGAGCAGGCATATAATCAACAACTGCGTCAAGAAGCAACTGAACACCTTTGTTTTTAAATGCTGTACCACATGTAACAGGAACTATTTTATTTTCACATACAGCTTTTCTCAATACTTTTTTAAGTTCTTCAATGGTAGGAGTTTCACCTTCTAAGTATTTCATCATTAAATCATCATCTTGTTCAGATATTGCTTCAACTAAAGCATCGTGGTATTGTTGTGCCTTTTCTTTTAATTCTTCTGGAATTTCCTCAACTTTAACATCAGTACCTAAATCATTTGTGTATATATAGGCTTTCATTTCCATTAGGTCAATAATACCCTTCATTTGGTCTTCAGCACCAATTGGAAGCTGAATAGGATGAGCATTTGCACCAAGGCGATTCCTAACTTGTTCAACAACACGATAAAAATTTGCTCCTGTTCTATCCATTTTGTTTACAAACACCATTCTGGGTACTTCATAACGGTTTGCTTGTCTCCATACTGTTTCAGATTGAGATTGCACACCACCTACTGCACAAAATACAGCTACAACACCATCTAAAACACGCAATGAACGTTCAACTTCAATTGTAAAGTCAACGTGTCCTGGAGTGTCAATAATATTTATTTGATGATTTTTCCAATATGATGTAACAGCAGCACTTTGGATTGTAATGCCGCGTTCACGCTCCTGGTCCATAAAATCTGTTACAGCGGCTCCATCGTGAACTTCACCTAATTTGTGTGTTTTACCGGTATAAAATAGTATACGTTCGGTTGTTGTGGTCTTACCGGCATCAATGTGTGCAGCAATACCAATGTTTCTGATTTTTGATAATGGTGTTTTTCTTGCCATTTTTTTATCCTCTTTTTATTTTCTCTACTTTAAATAATAAAAATATTCTTAACTAATATTGTTGCATAAAAATATTTTTTTTTAAAGTAGGTATTGAAAAATATTTTCTCCTTCTTTTTCTTCTTCAAATTGTATAGAATTATTGTATATTTTTTTATTTAATGTATCTATTGTATATTTAAGAATATCTAGATCTGTATAAATTGCTCTAAAATTGTTTCTTCTATTTATCTGTATAATAAATTTTTGAAAATTCTTTAAAGTTTTCGGTGCATATGTCTCCATTAAAAATCTATTATAAAATGAAGGTATTTTATATACTGAGTATATAAAATCTATTATTGTTTTGTGTCCAACATTAATTATTTAGAGCTTTATTTATATTTTCACTTATATTTTTTGAATTTTTCTTAATTTGTTTGTTGTTATTATTGTCAATACAATAACTTATGATTTCTTTTCTTTTATTTTTTGTAATGTGAAATCTACTTCTTGGTGACATTATGTTCTTTTTATATATCTGTACATCAAATAAACTGTCACAAGTTTCATAAAATGCTTGCTCTATACTTTTTCTGCTTTCATTCAAAACTTTAACAAAATCAGTAAGAATGTCTTTGTGTCTGCCCCTGAATTTAATCGAAGATATTATATTGCTTAATTTACGTTTATCCGCTGAATGATTAATTGTCTCCGCAATTAACAGATGAATTTTTTGACAAGCAACAAGTTTTTCTGGCATGGCATGTTTTTTTAGATCTCCTACGGTCGCATTTTGTAAAGACATCCTTATTCCAAAAGACATGTTATTATTTGGGCTATGTGTATTAATTTTCATTTATTTTTTTATTTCATTTACTACCGTGATAATTGTAGTGAAAAGAGTCAATATTGTCAATTTAATATTTTTTTTAATTCAAGCAATGCTGTATAAGTGGGAAGGATATTAAGCTCGTATTTATTCTCACATGATTCTGTGCTTATTTCTATTGCTTTTTTTATATTTTGTTCGACATGTATTAATTTTGTATCAATATTTGCGTATTTTAGTCTTAATGCCATATCATAAGCACGTTTCCCAGACACATATATATTATTTTTAAAGTCATTTAAAATTTCAAAATTGGTATCCCAAATCCATGATACATCACGTCCGTCTGCATAATTGTCATTTAAAATAAGCAATAATTTGGCATTTTCTCTGCCTTTAATACAGTTCAAAACTTCACTTGCTCCAGTTGGATTTTTTATTAAGTTAATATTGACACTTGTTTTATTAATTTTTATTTTTTCATTCCTTCCAAATACAGCATTATAATTATCAATAGCTTTTTGTATTGTTTTCTCATTAATGTCAAGCTCAAAACATAAACAAATGGCTGAAAGCAGATTATAGGCATTATAAGTACCGGTTAAGTTGCTTTTAAAAGTTTTTTCATTCATCGTTATTAATATACCATTATTATCAATTTTACATTTTGCTTCATATTTTACGTTTGGTCTTTCTTTTTTGCAATTTGGGCAATAATAGTGACCTAAATGGGAGTAAAAAGCTATACTATATTCATATTTGCAACCGCAATTACAGTTTATTGATTCTTTTGGGCTTAAATTTTTTTGATTTTGGTTATTTTCTGTAATAATATCTTTAAATCCATAATATACTACCTCATTTGTTTTGCCATCTGAAAGTTTAGCAACCATTGGGTCGTCAGCATTTAATAATAATTTTAGGTTTTTATTTTTAACTATTGCTTCATTGATTTTTTTATAGGTACTATTTAATTCTCCATATCTATCAAGCTGGTCACGAAACAAATTTGTAACAATCAAATAATTTGCGTTTATCTCATCATATAATTTTGTCAAATATGCTTCATCAGATTCAAAAACAAAATAATCGGCTTTTTTAAATAAAGGTAAATCTTTTCCTACGGCGGCTGCTATTCCGCTTAACATATTTGCGCCTAAAAAGTTTGATACAACTTTTTTATTATCTGCTTTTAAAATAGATGATATTAAATTGGAAGTTGTTGTTTTTCCGTTTGTACCTGTTATATTTATTATTTTATTTTTTACAAAATGTTGAGATGTTTTTAGAAAATTTTTGTTAATTTTTAATACTATTTTGCCACTTAATGATGTTGCATTATATTTGAATAATTTTAGTATTTTGCTTAGTAATTTTATAAAAACTAAATTTAAGTAAAAAATTATATAGTCCATTCTTATTAATCCGATATATTGATTTAAAATTTTATAGAATAAATTAT
>USEW01000065.1 GCA_900553845.1 uncultured bacterium | reverse complement strand
TCAAACAATTTTTTTTCAAAATTTTATAATTTAAATAAAATAGTTAAACTTATAAATAATTATAACGTTATATGTTTAGGCTGCGGAGTTGGTACAAACAGAAGCAGTATTTATCTTGTTAAAAACTTATTAAAAGCTCTTGAAACAAGTCATATTCCTGTAGTTATTGATGCTGATGCATTAAATATTATTGCACTTGAAAAAATTAATATTTTACCTGAAAATGCAATTATAACACCACATCCAAAGGAGCTTTCAAGATTATTAAATAAAAGTGTTGAAGATATACAAAAAAATAGAGTTCAATCAGCTATCGAAGCTTCCAGAAAATACAAATGCATCACAGTATTAAAAGGTGAAAACACAGTTATATCAAATAAACTAGGTGAAGAAATTTTTATTAATACAAGCGGTAACAGTGCATTATCCAAAGCAGGTTCAGGTGATGTTCTTTCAGGCATGCTTTCAGGATTTATAGCACAGATTGTAAACGATTTTCAAAATATTGATTCTATAAATGAAAAATTAATAGAAGCAGCTATAATAAGTGTATACCTCCATGGTAAAGCAGCAGAAGAGGCAGCTGCTGATTTGACTGAATATTCAGCCATGCAGAATGATATAATAAATAGTATAGGTTACCAGATAAAAAAACTAATATAACTATTGCAAAAATATTCAAATTGTGTTAATATAATTAAGTGCTTAGTATGGTTATGAAATTAGTCATGACATGCAAAGTTGGTAAAGGGGGCTTGATTATGAATCTTAATTTAATGAATATAAATAATCAAAATAAAAAAGAGTGTCAACCGCTTCGTAATAATATGGGTGTTCAACCTCTTCGTGGTAAGGTATCAAAAAATACAAGTTTTGCAAGTTCATCTCCGGGTAGCAATACTGTATCTCAAAAAGACTATGCAGAATTGCAGGCAAAGTATGATTTGGCATGTAGGATAATTGCTTCACAACGTTTGGAAGCCCAAAAGAACCAGCAGTCAAATAAATCTCTTAACTACCTTGCATAAAAATGGCAAAAAACGATAAGTATTTTATTAGTTTTGCATCAATTGACGATATATCATCAAATTTTGTCGGAAAATTATACAAACATTTTAATGGCAATATAAAGAAAGCTTGGGAATGCAATGAATCAAACCTTAAAGAATTAGAAGGTTTACGTCGTTCATCAGGTCAAAAATTTTTAACAAGCCGTGATAAAATAGATCCTGATAAAGTTTTAGAGTATATTAAAGAAAACAATATAAAATATTTAACTATTGAAGATGAAAATTATCCAAAGCTTTTAAAAGAAATTCACGAGCCGCCTTTAAACCTGTTTTATCTTGGAGATCTTAACCGTTGCAATTTTAATAGATGTCTGGCAGTTGTTGGCTCAAGAAATGCTAGTGAATCATCAAAAAAAGTTTTAAAAAACATAATAAGTGAGTTAAAACAGACTGATTTATGCATAGTTTCAGGTCTGGCACTAGGAGCTGATACACAGGCTCATAAATCAGCTATTGAAAACGGATTGTCCACAATATCAATAATTGGTGGTGGCTTTAATAAATTGTATCCGCAGCAGAATAAAAATTTATTTGATGATATTGTAAATAAATATGGTGTTGTTTTTAGTGAAGCATGGCCTGATTTTGACCCTATTGCATGGCGTTTTCCACATCGCAACCGTATTGTTAATGGTTTGTCAAAGGGAACTTTGGTTATTGAGGCAAAATTAAAAAGCGGTGCAATAATTACTGCTAATATGTGTTTGAACGAAGGACGCGAACTTATGTGCCTTCCTGGTGATATTTTAAATCCAAATACAGAAGGAATTTATTATCTTCTTAAAAACGGCGCAACAATGGTTACCTGTGCAGCTGATATTTTGGATACTTTAAATTGGGACTTAACAACACAAAAAAAAGAAATTAAAACAAATAATTTTGATTTAAACAATTATGAACAAAAAATTTATGAATATATATCAGTAAATAGCCCTAATTTTGATGATATAATGATAAAAACATCTCTGAATGCTGATGAGCTTTTGTTACATTTGACAACTTTGGAATTAAAGGGTTTAATAAAACAAGTAGAGGGTAGTCGATATATGGTAATTTAAAATATGCCTGAAGTAAAAGAAAAAGATAATAATATAAAAGAAGCGGTTAAGAAAACTAAAAAAACAACAAAAACCGTAAAGAAAAAAGTATCAGCAAAAACAAAGGAATCTTCAAAAGAGAAAACATCGTCCGGGGTTGCTCAAGGACGTATTAAAGCTGACAATAATAAAAAGCTTGTCATAGTCGAATCACCTGCAAAATCAAAGACTATTCGTAAAATTCTTGGCAATGAATATTTAATCGAGGCAAGTTACGGGCATATACGTGATTTTCCGCCAAAAGTCATGGGATTTGATGAAAAAAATAATTTTGAGCCTGTATTCCAGATTATCCCCGAAAAAAAAGACATTGTAAAAAAACTTAACGATATAGCAAAAAAAGTCGGAAAAGTGTATCTTGCTTCCGACCCTGACCGTGAAGGAGAAGCAATAGCTTGGCATGTAAGTCAGGTGCTTGATGTTGATGATAGCAAAGTTTTTCGTATTGCTTTTAATGAAATTACCCCAAAAGCGGTAAAAGAAGCTGTTGAAAACTGTCGCAATATTGATATGGACCGTGTTCATGCACAACAAACCCGTCAGATACTTGACAGGCTTGTTGGATATTCAATAAGTCCTGTGCTTTGGGAAAAGTTAAAAAATAACAGACTTTCCGCCGGTCGGGTACAAAGTGTTGCTTTAAAAATGATATGCGAACGCGAAAAAGAAATTGAAGCTTTTGTTCCTCAAGAATACTGGAATATTTCATCTTTATTTGAGGCTAAAAAAGTTCAGTTTGAGGCTATGCTTACTAAATTTCAAGGCAAAAAAATAGAAATAAAAAATGAAGAAGAAGCTTCAAATATTTTAAACAAACTAAAGGCTAAGGATGTTGAATATATTGTTTCTCAGGTGCAGGAACGTGAAACGTCAAGAAAACCGCAGGCTCCTTTTATAACCTCGACACTTCAGCGCGAAGCCTCAAATAAGTTAGGCTATGGTGTTGCAAAGACTATGCAGATAGCTCAAAAGTTATACGAGGGGCTGGAAATAGATGGCGAACCAGTCGGGCTTATAACCTATATGAGAACTGACTCAACACGTATTTCTGATGATGCAAGAGACGCTGCAAAGGAATATATTTTAAATAATCTAGGTGAAAAATATTATCCCAAAACACCTAATATCTATTCAAAAAGCAAAAAAAATACTCAAGATGCACATGAAGCTATACGACCTGCTTATATTGAAAAAACGCCTGAAAGTTTAAAGCACTTACTCTCAAATGAACAATACCGGCTTTATAAACTTATTTGGGACCGTTTTATGGCTTCACAAATGGAAAATGCCAAAGTTGCAAATTTAAGTATTGAAATAAGTGCACTTGATTATACTTTCCGTACTTCATCTTCCAAAATATTATTTGATGGGTTTTTAAAAATATATAATGATTCTTTAAATGATGAAAGTGATAATGAAACGAAGCTGCCTGAATTAAAAAAGGGTGACCCTGTTGCACTTTTAAAACTTGATTCAAAACAACATTTCACTCAACCACCAAGTAGATTTTCAGAAGCTGCTCTTGTTAAAACATTGGAGGAGTATGGAATTGGACGCCCATCAACTTATGCTCCTATTATTACAAAAATCCAGCAGAAAGGTTATGTTGAAAAAATAGAAAAAGCCCTTGCGCCTACTATATTGGGCAGAACTGTTTCAGACCAGCTTGATGAACATTTTAAAAATATAATGAATTATCAGTTTACAGCTTCGCTTGAAACACAATTGGATGATATCGCAGAGCAAAAACTTGTCTGGACAAATGTCTTAAATGATTTTTATCATCCGTTTCTTGATGTTGTAAATTTGGCAAAAGAAAATATGGGAACTGTTTTAATTGACAGCGGAAAAGTATGCCCAAACTGTGGGAAAAAAATGCTTGTAAAAACAAGCAGGTTTGGTACACAGTTTCTTGGCTGCAGCGGTTACCCTGAATGTAAAACTATGATGCCTTTAAAAACAGACGAATCTGTCGGTCAAATGAATGAAAAATCGGATGAAAAATGCGAAAAATGCCAAAGTGAAATGATAATCAAACATGGACCATATGGCCCTTATTTGCAATGTTCAAATGAAAATTGCAAGCATCGTAAGGCTATTTTAAAAACCATCGGCGTAAAGTGCCCAAAAGATGGCTGCCAGGGAGAAATTGTCGTCAGAAAATCAAGATACGGAAAAATCTTCTACGGATGCAACAAATATCCTGATTGTGATTTTGTGTCCTGGTATGAACCTGTTAATGAGTTTTGTCCAAAGTGTAATAGTATTCTGGTTAAAAATATAACAAAACGATATAATCGTTTAAAATGTTCAAACAAACAGTGTGATTATATTCGTAATTTAGATGTTGAAATTGATGATTCTGTTTAAATTAGACAGATTATGAAACTTTTGATATCATTATAATTATGGATAAATTTGAAAAAATTCATGAATTACGTGATATTGTAAAAGCTGATAATCAAAATTTTCAAGCTATGCGCGAGTTATCCGTTTTGCTTTTAGATGCCGGCTTAAACGAAGAGGCGCTAAAATATCTGCTTGATTTAACTAATATATTTAAGGATGAAGACCCCAGATTGTACTATAATTTGGGAATTACCTGGGAAAAACTAAATAATATGAAAATGGCTGAAAAAAACTATTTAAAAGCCATATCATTGAACGAATCCGAAACTGACTTTAATTACAATTTAGCGCTTTTGTATCTAATTCAAAAAAAATATGAGGAAGCTTTGCAATACTTCAACAAGGTTATGCAGTTTGATAAAAATGATGCAAATACCTATTTTAATATGGGGCAGATATATTTAAAGCAGGGAAAAATCAGCGAGGCTATAGATTTTTTTAAAAAGGCTTTTTCGCTTAATCCACTTGATAGTCTTGCATTATACAATTTAGCTTATTGTTATTTTCAAAACGGAGATATAAATATAGCAATTGATACTTATAATTCGCTTATAGAAAAGTTTCCGGATTATAGCTGGGCATATTATAATCTGGCTTCTATTTATTTTTTGCTTGAAAATAACGATATGGCGGTTGAATATCTTCAAAAAACTGTTAAAATTAATCCTAAAGATTTAAACGCTTATAAGATACTTGCTAAAATATTTATTAAACAAAAAATGTATGACAAAGCAAAAACTTTTATTGCTAAAGCACTTGAAATTAACAATTTTGACGGGGACTTATATTATTATCTTTCACGATGTTATAAGGATAGTGATAATGAAAAATATGTTTTAAATTTAAAACAGGCTTTAAAAAATTACCAGAGTTTAAGTTATGATATTAATCTTATAAAAAAAGAATTAAATTCTATTAATAAATAATATATTTTTATTAATCTCTACTACCTTACATTTCAAGGGGATTTTCAAGCATAATTGTTTGTTCGCGTTTTGGTCCTACTGAAATTATTGTTACTTTTGCACCCACAATTTGTTCAATACGTTTTAAATATGTAATCAAGTTTTGTGGCAACTCTTTGTAGTTTTTAATTTTAGAAATATCCATTTTCCAGCCTTCAAATGTTTCATATATAGGTTCTAAGTGTTTATGAAGTGAAACATTTGTGGGATAGTTAGTGTATATTTCTCCGTTTCGTTTGTCACGGTATGAAGTGCATAATTTTATTTCATCAAAAGTATCAAAAACATCAATTTTCGTTAATGCGATTTGAGTGATTCCGCTTACTAAAGCCGAATATTTTGCAACAACAGCATCAAACCAACCGCAACGTCTTGCACGTCCTGTTGTAGTTCCAAATTCGACGCCTATTGTTTGAATTTTTTTGCCTGTTTCATTGTCAAGCTCTGTAACAAAAGGACCTTCTCCAACACGAGTGATATATGCTTTAAATACGCCAATAACATCATCAATAACATTCGGACCTAAACCTGAACCTGTTGAAGCCCCCCCTGCAATAGGGTTTGAGCTTGTTACATATGGATAAGTTCCAAAATCAACATCAAGCATTACACCTTGCGCACCTTCAAATAAGATATTGCCGTTATTTTTTGCTTCAAGCAAAACATCTTGCCAGTTTTCGCATACATAAGGTTTAAATATTCCGGCATACTCTTTACATAATTTAAGAATTTCTTCTTTTGAATAAGGATTTAAACCATAGACTTTTGTTAAAATACTATTTTTTAAGGGTAAAATTTTATCAAGTTTAATTGAAAGTTCTTCATCAAATAAATCTTGTACTTTTAAGCCAACACGAGCTATTTTATCAGAGTATGTCGGTCCTATACCTTTTTTTGTTGTGCCTATTTTATTTTCATTTTGACTTGATTCGCTTGCTCCGTCTAGATCTATATGGTATGGCATGGTAATTGATGCAAGCGGGCTTATTTTTAAATTTGATAAATCAATATTGCGGGCTTTTAAATCATCAATTTCTTTCTTAAAGGTTTCGGGGTGTATAACAACACCTGAGCCAATAAAGCATTTTTTGTCTTTATTTAATACACCAGAGGGTATCAAGTGAAATTTATATGTTTCATCGCCAACAACAACTGTATGACCTGCATTGCAACCGCCCTGGTAACGGATTATAAAATTTGCGTCCTTTGATAAAAGATCTGTAATCTTTGCTTTCCCTTCATCTCCCCACTGCGCGCCAACAACAACTACATTTCCCATTTTACCCTCATTATTTTTCATTATTACCAATTTATTTTATTACAAATGAAAAAATAACTCAATATACAAAAAGCGGCGCGGTTTTTATTAATCAAAAACCGCGCCGCTTATAAAAAAAGTTAAAAGCTATTCTTCAACTTTAATCACACTAACAGGGCATGATTCAGCAGCTTCTTTAACACAATCTTCGTTACTTGCTACTTCTGATTGGTTAACAGTTGCAACATCATCAACTGTAAAAACAGCATCACAAATTGATTCGCAAGCACCGCAAGCTATGCATCCATCTTCAATAGTTACTTTCATTTAAAGTCTCCTTTTTTCCTCATCATTTTGTACAATTGGCAAAATAAATTCTTTTGCTTTATCTATAAAATAACATAAATTAAAAAATATTCAAGTTTATATTAAGGCTATATTTTTTGAATAATATTTTTAACAAGTGTTTTAAATTGGGATTTAACACGATTGGCGGTTTCAACAACTTCATTATGAGACAATTTTGTTTTTGATAATCCCGCAGCACAATTTGTTATACAGCTAATACCAAGAACTTTTAACCCGCAATAGTTAGCATAAATAGCTTCATTTACGGTTGACATGCCAATAGCAGAAGCACCAAAATTTCTAAACATTCTTATTTCAGATGGCGTTTCGTAACTAGGACCGGTAACTCCAATATAGACACCATTTTCAACATGAATATTTAAATCTCTTGCAATATCGTTTGCTTTTTTAATAAGCTCAAGATTATAAACTTCTGACATATCAGGAAATCTTGGTCCCATTTTCTCATCATTTGGACCAATTAAAGGGTTTGTACCAGTAAAATTAATATGGTCATTAATTAACATTAAAGTTCCAGGCTTATAATTTTGATTTAAGCCGCCGGCAGCATTTGTAATAATTAAATTTTTTAGCCCCAAAAGTTTTAACACTTTTATTGGAAAAATGACATCTTTTATTGTGTGTCCTTCATAATAATGATATCGTCCTTGCATAAACACGACATTTTTGTTATCTATCTTTACAAAAACTAAATTTCCAGCATGTCCTTCAATTGTCGGCTTTTTAAATCCAGGAATGTCGCTAAAGCTTAATTTTATTGAGTTTTCAAATTCATTAGCCAATTCTCCAAGCCCGGAACCAAGTATACAGGCTGTTTCAGGAATAAAATTTCCTATTTTTTCTCTTATATAATTTAAAGTTTCTTGCATTAATCAAAAACTCTCCATAATTTAAACAAAATAATTATATCATAAATTATGAAATATTGTTTTATTTATATTTTTTTCAAATCTTCTAAAGAGCTTTGAAAAATCTTGAATTAGTTCCACCTTCACCAATTTTGACTCTTACCGGGCGCAAGCATTTGGGACAACGACCAACATAGGCTGTTTTATCTTTATTTTCGTATATACGACTATAAACATTGCAGCATTCAAAATATATTCCCAAAAACTTTTTTTTCTCATTTTCCATAATTTAATTATAACATTTTTTCATTAAATAAAAAAGGTTATATAAAACTATGAAGCCCAATTTGGCGGTATATTTTTTGCATTTTGAAGTAACATATATGAAGAATATAATTTTTGGCGTTCTTGCGGGTCAAAAGTACTTTTTGCCCTTTGATTCATTTGATTATATAGTTCAACTTCGGCATTATTACCTTTTATATAAGCATCCATTTTTTTTGATTTTTTAAAAGCATTGATATTTCCTTCGTAATTAAGTTTTGGTGCTTTAGTTAATACACTTAAAATACCACCGCCAATTACAATCAAACCAAGAACAAGAAGCGATGTACCTATAAACATTACATCACGTTTTTCACCTTTTACATTTGGACTTTTTTTATCTATTATCTTGTTTATAAATTTATTAAAACTTTTGTTTAAGGAGCCATCAGTATCTTCACTTGAGATTTTGTAAAGACCTTTTAAAATTACTCCCATGGCTGAAATTAAAGCACCGGAAAACAAAACTACTTTTTCACCTTTTTTTGAAATAGGATTTTCAGCATTTTTATTGCTTACATTAGATTTGTTATTCACTATGTTATCCGGGTTTACACAAGCGCTATTGCCAAAGCTTCTGCATACTCTATTTTTATTTGTTATGCTTAAACTCATAAATAATTACCGGTTATTTTATACCTTGCCGTTCATTATCATAACACCATGACCATTATTAGCCATTTGAACGGTTGCATAATTTTTAACTTTGTCATCGAATGGAACGGAATCATCATGTATTTGGTCATTTACACCTTCCAATATTGATGATTTTGCTTCCTGAGAGCGTGAAAATACATCCATTTCTTTTTCTCGTGTAAATGCTTTTACTTTTATATTATATAAAGCAGATGGTAACGATATCCCAAGGGCAAGTGCTGCAGCACCAAGACCTATAATTGTTGGTAGTTTCCAATCCTTTTTATGCTGTGCCATTAATGTAGCTCCGGCAGCAAGACCGCCAATTGCCAAACTTGTCACACTTGTGCTTAAAATAGCTAAGTTTTTTTCAGTCTGTCTATCAATCGGGTTTTCATAATATGTTTGGTATTTGGGTTTTGTTGTATTGCTTTCAATTATATCTGACTTAAAACTAATATTTAATGGTGATATTTTCATAATTTCCCTCCCGATTTATTCATTTAGTTATATAAAAACTCAAAAAATTTTTTTTGCTAGCAAATTTGTAACGAATTGTAACTCCTCCTCTTTTTTCATATTTGGTTTTGATAATTTTACTTTTAAAACCTCGTCAAAAATAATTTTAAAAACCTTTCCTTCCTTTACCCCTAGTTTTATTAAGTCTTTACCTGTTATGCTTAATTTTATTTTACTTAATTTATCCAAATATTTTATAGCATTATTATCGTTTGTTTTTAAATAATAAATAATAATCGATTCAATATTTTTATCTTTAAATAATTGGTAAATTTGATAATTATCAAATATATTAGCGCTATTTTCAAATATTTTTATAATATCACTAAATGTTTTTTTCTCATATACTGTAAAATCAAATGGAAGATTTTGGTATTTGTCGTTTTCAATTATTATGCCAAAATAGATTGAA